>NZ_JBJURU010000003.1:202319-244960 GCF_046098115.1 Gordonia sp. VNK21
GGCCCCGTGCCGCCCGGCCAGCCACATCTCCTCGCAGGAGGCGTCGAAGGCCACCGCCAGGCCGGCCAGCACCCGGTCGCCGGGCCCGAGGGGCTGACTCTGGCAGAACAGCCGGGCCTCGGCGTCGACGAAGGCCGCCGCATTGCGGTGGGTCACCGCCACCCCCTTCGGGGTGCCGGTGGATCCGGAGGTGAAGATGATCCACGCATCGCCGTCGGGCGTCACCGGGGAGTCGTCGACGATGACCGTCGCCGCGGGTGATCCGGCCGCGGTCGCCGGCCCGGTGGGGTGGATGCCGTCGGCGTCGATGACGGCGTCCACACCCGCCTCGCCGAAGACCAGTGCGGCTCGCTCGTCCGGGTCGTCGGTGTCCACCGGCACGTAGGCCGCGCCGGCGTAGAGGGTCGCCAGGATCGCGATGTAGAGGTCCTGCCGGCCCGACGGCATCCGGATCCCGATCCGCGATCCGCGGCCCAGCGACAGCGCGGCGAGCCGGCCCGCGGTGCGCCGCACCAGAGCGAGCAGTTCGGAGTAGCTCAGCGGTTCGGTGCCGTCGTCGACGGCTGGTGCATCCGGGTACCGGAAGGCGGTTTCGGTGAGAATGTCTACAAGCGTCCGGGCTGTGGGGGCGTCGCCCGAGCGCAGGTATTCCGGAGGGATCGGCACGCTCCGATTGTCCTATACCGCCGGTGGATTCGCGCGATGGTCGGGCTATCGCCCGGCCGGTGTCGTCCGTATGGTGATGCACGACACGGCACCGTGTGACCGGTCGGTGTCGGACCGGAGATCAGCAGGTGAACGAGGGAAGGCACACAGGTGAGCGAGCACAGCACGGTCGAAGATCTCTTCGGCATCGATCGGCTTCTCGACGACGACGAGCGGGCCGTCGCGGCCACCGTTTCCGACTTCGGCGTCAAGCGGCTGCGCCCGCAGATCGCCGACTGGTTCGAGACCGGCCGGCTGCCGGTGCGCGAGCTGGCCCGCGAACTCGGCGAGCTCGGTCTGTTCGGCATGCACCTGGAGGGCTACGGCTGCGCCGGCACCTCGGCGACGGCCTACGGACTGGCCTGCCTCGAGGCCGAGGCCGTCGACTCCGGACTGCGCAGCTTCATCTCGGTGCAGGGCTCGCTGGCGATGTTCGCCATCCACCACTGGGGCAGCGAACAGCAGCGCGAGCAGTGGCTGCCGGCGATGGCGCGCGGCGAGGCCCTGGGCTGTTTCGGGCTCACCGAGCCGGACTTCGGCTCCAACCCGGCCGGCATGCGCACCCACGCCCGCCGGGACGGCGACGACTGGATCCTGAACGGCTCAAAGATGTGGATCACCAATGCGCCGGTGGCCGACGTGGCGGTGGTGTGGGCCAAGACCGACCTCGAATCCGGCTCGCGCGGTATCCGCGGCTTCCTGGTGCCGGCCGGCACCCCGGGCTTCACCACCAACGAGATCACCCGCAAGCTGTCGCTGCGCGCCTCGGTGACCGGTGAGATCTCACTCGACGACGTGCGGCTGCCGGCCGACGCGCTGCTGCCCGGCGCGGCCGGGATGCGCGGCCCGCTGTCGTGTCTGAACGAGGCGCGCTTCGGGATCGTCTTCGGTGCGGTGGGCGCGGCGCGCGACTGCCTTCAGGCGACGCTGGAGTACGCGGTCTCCCGGGACGTCTTCGACAAGCCGCTCTCGGGCTATCAGCTCACTCAGGGCAAGCTCGCGGATATGAGCGTGGAGCTGGGCAAGGCCTATCTGCTCGCACTGCAGCTGGGCCGGATCAAGGATGCCGGCGGCATCCGTCCGGAGCAGGTGAGTCTGGGCAAGCTCAACAACGTCCGGGAGGCGATCGCCATCGCACGCGAATGCCGGACGATCATGGGCGCCAACGGCATCACGCTCGAGTACCCGGTGATCCGGCATGCGAACAATCTGGAGTCGGTGCTCACCTACGAGGGCACCTCGGAGATGCATCAGCTGATGATCGGCAAGGCGCTCACCGGTCAGGACGCCTTCCGCTGAGCGGCCGGGAGGCGCACGAGTTTCTTCATTTCAGCGTCCGACGCGGGCGCTCGGCATAGGCGGGGAGGTCCCGCCGGAATTTCGAAAGGCACGGTCAATGGCAGCGGATCTGAAGTTCGGGCTCAAGGCGTCGGCGGAGCAGTTCGGCCCGCGGGAACTGGTGGAGATCGGAGTGGCGGCCGAAGAGTTCGGCCTCGACTCGGTGACCATCAGCGATCATTTCCAGCCCTGGCGGCACAACGGCGGGCATGCGCCGTTCTCGCTGGCCTGGCTGGCTGCGGTCGGCGAGCGCACGCAGCGGGTGCAACTGGGCACCTCGGTGCTCACCCCCACCTTCCGGTACAACCCGGCGGTGATCGCGCAGGCCTTCGCCACCCTCGGCTGCCTGTACCCGGGCCGGGTGATGCTCGGCGTGGGCACCGGTGAGGCGCTCAACGAGTACGCGACCGGCTTTCAGGGCGAGTGGCCCGAGTTCAAGGAGCGATTCGCCCGGCTGCGCGAATCGGTGCGTCTGATGCGCGAACTGTGGTCCGGCGAGAAGGTGGACTTCGAGGGCGAGTACTACCACACGCAGGGCGCCTACATGTACGACGTTCCCGAGCAGCCGATCCCGGTGTACATCGCCGCCGGCGGCCCGGTGGTGGCCCGCTACGCAGGCCGGGCCGGCGACGGCTTCATCTGCACCTCCGGCAAGGGCATGGACCTCTACACCGAGAAGCTGATCCCGGCGGTCCGGGAGGGCGCGGGCAAGGCCGAGCGGAACTTCGCCGACATCGACCGGATGATCGAGATCAAGATCTCGTACGACCGGGATCCGGAGGTGGCGCTGGAGAACACCCGCTTCTGGGCGCCGCTGTCGCTGACCCCGGAGCAGAAGCATTCGGTGAACTCGTCGGTGGAGATGGAGCGGCTCGCCGATGTGCTGCCCATCGAGCAGGTGGCCAAGCGGTGGATCGTGGCCTCCGATCCCGACGATGCGCTCGAGCAGATCAAGGCGTATGTGGATGCCGGCCTCAACCATCTGGTGTTCCACAACCCCGGACACGACCAGCGCCGCTTCCTCGAGGCGTTCAGCGCAGACGTGCTGCCCCGGCTGCGGGAGCTGACGCCGGTCACGCAGTGACTGGCGGGGCGGTCACTCTCCGGTGCCGCCTCCGGAGTCGCCCGTCACGGTCTCGGTGACGGTCGTGGTGACCTCGTCGGTGCGCGTGACGGTGTCGGTCTCGGTGACCGTCCTGGTGCGCTCGGCGGTCTCGTGCTCGGTGGCGGTGCGATCGTTGGTCACCGTCTCGGTGGCCGTGCGGGTCTCGGTGACCGGCTCGCCCGAGACCTGCGTGGTCCGCACGCTGGTCTGGGTGATCGTGGCCGGCGCGGTGGACGAGCCGCGCCCGTCCTGGCCGACGAGGAAGAAGCCGAGCACGGTGAGCGCGGCCGCGCCCACTGCGACGGAGGTGATGGTCTGCCAGCGGCGGACGGACCGGGCCGCCGTCTCGGCCTGATCCACCGAGCCGGTGGATGCGCCGATCGGCTCGTGCGGCTGTGTCAACGTCGCTCCTTCATACTTGCCTGATTCCCCGTCTCCGGCGTGCCGGAGACGGGGTTTCGCGTGACACACGTTACCGTGCGCCGATCGGTGGCCCCGGACGGAGGCGCCGGGACCGGCAGACGGCGACCGGTGACGGTGCCCGCCGTGCGGGCGGTCGCGGGGCCGCACACCGGCGGGAATCGGACATGTCCGAATTGTGCCAGCCCTTCAGTCGATCTGTGACCTGTCCGAAAGGCGGGCTCGGGCACGTTTCGGCGGTTGGCCTCGGCAAACCGACAGGTGCGGCGGGTTATGTCCCCCATCCTGGGGACAAAAATGCGTGCTGACCAGTGCTTCTGAAAGGCCGCAGACATGTCCGGAGGGTCTTAGAGTCGGGGTATGAACAATCCGGCGCGTTGCGCACAGAAGGTTTGCACGTTTGGCGCGCATACCTGTGAATCCGGCTGAGTAACAGCGCACCCACCGAACCGGTCCCGATCTCGGGGTGAGGGCCGGTCATGACTCCGTGGACGACCGGCGGCGGGCATCTCGCCGGCCGGCCATGGCACGCAATGACAACAGCACGACCCCACCTGAGAAATGAGGAAGTCCATGGCATCCGACCCCGACCACAACGAAGCCATTCTGAGCCCGGTTTTCAATCGTGAGGGCGAGGCCACCACGCTGCCGCGGTACGAGATGGCCGAGGAAATGCTCTACCCCGAGACCGCCTACCAGATCGTTCACGACGAGGCCATGCTCGACGGCAACGCCCGCCTGAATCTGGCCACCTTTGTCACCACCTACATGGACAAAGAAGCCAAGCTGCTCTATGCGCAGACCGTCGACAAGAACATGATCGACAAGGACGAGTACCCGGCGACCGCGGAGATCGAGGACCGCTGCTGGCGGATCCTGGGCAACCTGTGGAACGTGCCGGACGCCGGTGACACCATCGGTACCTCGACGATCGGCTCGTCGGAGGCCTGCATGCTCGGCGGCCTGGCCCTCAAGCGGCACTGGCAGGAGAACCGGCGCAAGGCGGGCAAGTCCACCGAGAAGCCGAACCTGGTGCTCTCGACCGCGGTCCAGGTCTGTTGGGAGAAGTTCTGCAACTACTTCGAGGTCGAGCCGCGCTGGGTGCCGGTCAGCCGTGATCACCTGATGCTCGACGGCCACGATCTGGAGAACTACGTCGACGAGAACACCATCGGCGTGGTGGCCATCATGGGCCAGACCTACACCGGACTCTACGAGCCGGTGAAGACCATCTCGGAGAAGCTCGACGAGATCGAGAAGAACACCGGTCTGGACGTGCGCATCCACGTCGACGGCGCCTCCGGCGCCATGATCGCGCCGTTCTGCCAGCCGGAGCTGGAGTGGGACTTCCGCGTCCCGCGCGTCGCCTCGATCAGCACCTCGGGCCACAAGTTCGGCCTGGTGTACCCGGGTGTGGGCTGGGTGGTCTGGCGCGATCAGGAACGACTGCCCGAGAGCATGGTCTTCCACTGCAGCTACCTCGGTGGCGACATGCCCACGCTGGCGCTGAACTTCTCCCGGCCGGGTGCTCAGGTGCTGCTGCAGTACTACCAGTTCCTGCGCCTGGGCAAGCAGGGCTACCGTGCCGTGCAGCAGAACTCGCTGGACGTGGCGCAGTACCTGTCCTCCGAGATCGCCGCGATGGGTCCGTTCGAACTGATCAGCAAGGGTGACACCATCCCGGTGTTCGCCTGGATCCTCAAGGACGGTCACACGGAGAACTGGACTCTCTACGATCTCTCGGACCGGCTGCGGATGAAGGGCTGGCTGGTGCCGGCCTACCCGATGGCCGACGATCTGGGCGACATGACCCTGCAGCGCATCGTGGTGCGGGCCGGCCTGTCGCACGATCTCGCCACCCGGCTGCTCACCGACATCAAGGCCGAGGTGGAGATCCTCGACTCGCTGCACAACCCGGTCGAGGGTACGCAGAAGAGCGGTTTCCACCACTGAGTCAGCGGTAGTCGGAACCCGCGGGCGGGTCGCGGATTCGGGGCCGTGCCCCGTCCGCGGGTTCTTAAGACAGTGAAAGGAGTAAGGCATGACGGCCGCTGTGACCGGTGCTGCCACCCGATCGCACAGCGCAGTCTTGACCCCGACGCTCACCAAACAGTGTGTGGGCTTCATGATCGGATCGGCGTTCTTCGCGCTCGGCTCTGCCCCGGGATTCGGCTCGCTGGTCGGTGCCGCCTGGGTCAACATCGTGTACTTCGTGGGCGCCTGGTTCTTCACCGGTGCGGCCCTGATCCAGCTGGTGCTCAGCGGCGCGATGACCGTTCCGGTGGAGTATGCGCCCGGCAGGATGTTCCGCGCCGAGTGGCTGGCTGCAGCCACCCAGTTCTTCGGGACGCTGCTGTTCAACGTGAGCACCACCGGAGCGCTGGCCGCCCACACCATCAAGGGGCAGCAGCACCTGGTGTGGACCCCGGACGCCGGCGGCTCGGTGGCCTTCCTCATCAGCGCCTGCTTCGTGCTGCTGGCGTTCGCCCGGCTTCACCCGTTCTGGTCGGTCCGCACGGCGGACTGGTGGTCCGGACAGATCAACATGGCCGGCTGCATCGCCTTCGGCGTGGCGGCGGTGGCCTCGTTCATCACCACCGCGGGAGTGACCGTGGATGCGGTGCTGGCCAATGTCACCACCTTCATCGGCGGCGTCTGCTTCTTCCTGTCCTCCCTCATCGTTCTTCCGGCACTGAGACGGGCATCGACATGACACGACAGATCACGGACTATCCCGGCGGCCTCAGCGACGCCGACGTAGCCGACTGGTACCGCCGTCTCGAGCGGGGTGCCGGAGGGGCGCTGCGCGCCACCATGCGCCGGCTGTCCGGGCGGGCCGGCATGCTCGGCTGCGGCCCGGACGTGCTCGTCGACGCCGAGGACCCGGACGGCTTCGAACTGCTGCTGCACGTGCGCCAGCAGGCACTGCTCCGCAGTTTCGCCTGCCTGACCACGCCGATGCGGGTCCGTCGCACCCCGGACCTGATCCGGCGCGAGCCGTCGGACGATCTGGTCGTCACCGTCCTGTGGGGCCGGGGCCGTCAGCGGGTCAGCGGTGGCGAGCGCGAATGCTCCTACGGGCCGGGCCGATTGGCGATCCGGAGCAACTCGTCGCCGTACGCGATGGTCTCCGACGGCGTCAGCGATCCACTCGGCGTGATCATTCCGCTCGAGGCGCTGGGCAAGGACCGCCGGCTGGTGAGTACCGCGCTCTTCCCGTTCTCCGGGGACAGCCTGCTGGCCCGGGCGACGGCCTCGTTCATCGGCAGTTTCGTGCTGCAGAGCCTGGTCTCCTCGGCGGACGAGTCGACTCAGGCCACCGTGATCGATCTGGTGACCCAGACGCTGCGCGAGGCGGCGACCGGCTCGCCGGCGATCGACACGCTCCTGCTGCAGCGCCAGTCCGCCGACGAGTTGATCGAGCGCAACTTCTGGAACGCCGACTTCGACGTGGAGAACCTCGCCCGCGAGATGCATGTGAGCCGGCGCCAGCTCTACCGGCTCTTCGACGACGGTGAGACACCGGCCGCGGTGATCGCGGTGCGCCGGGTGCAGGAGGCACGCCGGCTGCTGCGGGAGAGCCCGCAGCTGTCGGTGACCGCCGTCGGCCGGCTGGTCGGCTTCGCCTCGGAGGCGGCCTTCCGGCGGCGGTTCCACGACATCTGCGGCGTCTCGCCGGCCGCCTACCGCCGGGCCGGGTTCGTCGAGCCGGCGGCGGTTCCGCTCAGGCCGGAGCTGGCGCAGGGTTCGGCGGGCGGAGCCGCCACAGCGGGTTGACCGGGCCGTGGCCGGCGCCGAGCGGATAGGCGGCGGCCACGCACCGGGTGATCCAGTCCTTGGCCAGCGCCGCCGCATCGGGTACGGCCAGTCCGTGGGCCAGGGCGGCGGCCGCGGCCGCCGCCAGGGTGTCGCCGGCGCCGTGATCGTGTGCGGTGGGTATGCGCGGTGCGTCGAGCCGGAGGAACTGCCGGCCGTCCGAGAGCAGATCCGGGCTGCGCTCGCTGCCGCGCAGATGGCCGCCCTTGACCAGGGCCCAGCGCGGCCCGAGGTCGAGCAGCGCCCGCACCGCCGCCCGCTGGGAGTCGTCGTCGTCGACCTCGATGCCGGTGATCAGCCGCACCTCGTCGAGATTCGGGGTCACCAGGGTGGCCATGGGGAAGAGCCGCTCGATCAGGGTGCGCAGCGCCTCCGGATGCAGCAGCGGGTCGCCGTGCATGGAGGCGCACACCGGGTCGATCACCAGCCCGATGTCTCCGCCCGCCCCGATGCCGTTGCGTGCGAACGCATCCGCGACGGCGGCGACGATCGGTGCGGAGGCCAGCATGCCGGTCTTGACCCCGCTGACCCCGATGTCGCCGACCACCGTGTCGATCTGCGCGGCCACCACGTCCGGATCCACCTCCTGCACACCGGTCACGCCCAGACTGTTCTGCACGGTGACGGCGGTCAGCGCCACGCAGCCGTGCACGCCGAGCAGGGTGAAGGTGCGCAGGTCGGCTTCGATGCCGGCACCGCCGCCCGAGTCCGAGCCGGCCACCGTGAGGGTGCGGACCGGGGTGGCCCCGGGCGCAGGCAGCGGCAGCCAGCCGGACCGGTCGGTCATGACGAGTGTCCCGAACAGCCGCCGCCCGAGGCCGAGCCGACCGGCTCGAGCGAGAGTTCCACCACCCCGGCGTACTGCTCGCGGATGTCGGTGGAGAGCTTCATCGAGCAGAACTTGGGCCCGCACATCGAGCAGAACTTGGCATGCTTGGCCGGCTCGGCCGGCATCGTCTCGTCGTGGAACTCGCGGGCGGTGTCCGGATCGAGCGACAGGTTGAACTGATCGGTCCAGCGGAACTCGAAGCGCGCCTTCGACAGCGCATCGTCGCGCTGCTGCGCCCGCGGATGCCCCTTGGCCAGATCGGCGGCGTGGGCGGCGATCTTGTAGGCGATCACCCCGGCCTTGACGTCGTCGCGGTTCGGCAGCCCCAGGTGCTCCTTGGGGGTGACGTAGCAGAGCATGGCGGTGCCGGCCTGGGCGATGATCGCCGCCCCGATCGCCGAGGTGATGTGATCGTAGGCCGGGGCGATGTCGGTGGCCAGCGGTCCGAGCGTGTAGAACGGGGCCTCCTCGCACAGCTCTTCCTCCAGCCGCACGTTCTCGACGATCTTGTGCATCGGCACGTGTCCGGGTCCCTCGATCATCACCTGCACGCCATGGCTTTTCGCGATCGACGTGAGTTCGCCGAGAGTGCGCAGTTCGGCGAACTGGGCGGCATCGTTGGCATCGGCGATCGATCCCGGGCGCAGGCCGTCGCCGAGCGAGAAGGTGATGTCGTAGCGCGCGAAGATCTCGCAGAGTTCGGTGAAGTGCTCGTACAGGAACGACTGTCGGCTGTGCGCCAGGCACCAGGCGGCCATGATCGCCCCGCCGCGCGAGACGATGCCGGTGACCCGGTCGGCGGTGAGCGGGACGTACTCCCACAGCACGCCGGCGTGCACGGTCATGTAGTCCACGCCCTGCTCGGCCTGCTCGATCACGGTGTCCCGGTAGACCTCCCAGGTGAGGGCCTCGGGGACGCCGTCGACCTTCTCCAGCGCCTGGTAGATCGGCACCGTGCCCACCGGGACGGGGGAGTTGCGCATGATCCACTCGCGGGTGGCGTGAATGTCCTTGCCGGTGGACAGGTCCATGATGGTGTCGGCGCCCCAGCGGGTGGCCCACACCATCTTCTCCACCTCCTCCTCGATGGAGCTGGTGACCGCCGAATTGCCGATGTTCGCATTGACTTTCACCGCGAAGGCCTTGCCGATGATCATCGGCTCGCTCTCCGGGTGCCGGTGGTTGGCCGGGATCACCGCCCGCCCGGCGGCCACCTCGCTGCGTACCAGTTCGGCGTCGACACCCTCGCGGGCGGCCACGAAGGCCATCTCCGGTGTGACGATTCCGGCCCGGGCCCAGGTCAGCTGGGTGGCCGCCGACGTGCCGGCCGGTGCGGGCAGCGGTTGCGGGTGCTGCCAGCTCTCCCGGGTGGGCGGCAGGCCGCGGTGCAGGTCGATCGTCGCGGCCGGATCGGTGTACGGGCCGGAGGTGTCGTACAGGTCGAGGTGGTCGCCGTCGGTCAGGTGCACCCGGCGGATCGGTACGGCGAGTCCGCCGGTCTGGAGATACTGCTTGCTGCTGCCCTCGATGGGGCCGCAGGTGATCGACGATGCTGCGGGCATGGCTGTACCCATGGTGATTCCTCCCTACGCCGGCATTACCCGGACAGGTTCGTACGGTCGGCGACCGCCCGTCGCCATCTCAGCCCTCGGATCCGCGAGAGCCCCCGTGTGTTCAATTCTCGGCGCACCGCGAGCGGGTGCGCGGAGCCCAGCATACGACGCGACCGGCGTCGGCGGGGACCCGGTGGTGGCGCAGTCCTGGTCAGGGCCGTGATCGTCCTGTGACGCAAGTGGCTTGCGTGTATTCGAGTGGCGTGAGAGTATTTGTGAGCCAGATCACAGGAGGTAGCCATGCATCGCAAGTCGCGCCGTCACCAGCCGCCGCAGTCCGCCGACTCGATCTTGCAGCACATCGCCGAGGTGGTGCACAACCCCGTGCGGGACCGCTTCGAGCTCTGGGTGGCCGGCGACCTGGTGGGCGTGCTCGGCTACACCCGCGACGAGGCCGATCCGCAGACCGTCGTGATCGTGCACACCGTGCTCTTCGACGAGTACAGCGGTCACGGGCTGGCGACTCGGCTGGCCGGGGCCGCGGCCGCCTATCTCGCCGACGAGGGGGTCCGGGTGCGCCCGGTGTGCAGCTTCGCCCGTCACTTCTTCGCCCGCAACCCGGGCCTGGTGCCGCTGGCGCCGGCGGCCTGAACGGTGCAGACTCCCCGCCGGTGGACCCCGCCTGCGCGACGGCCCCGGTCGGTCGCTCGCGTCAGCCGCCGATGTCGAGGACCAGCGGGGCGTGATCGCTGGCGCCCTGCTGGGCGCGGGCCTGCCGGTCGATGAACGCATCGAAGACCCGGTCGTCGAGGGCGGGGGAGCAGAGCGCGAAGTCGATTCGCATGCCCTGGTTCCGGCCGAACCGGCCGGCCGTGTAGTCCCAGAAGGTGTAGACGTCCGGACCGGGAGCGAACGGACCGGCGCTGTCGATGAAGCCGGCCCGGGTGAACTCGGCGAAGGCCTCCCGCTCGGCCGGGCTGGTGTGCGTGCGGCCGGCGAAGTACTCGGGATCCCAGACGTCCGCGTCGGTGGGGGCGACGTTCCAGTCGCCGGCCAGGACGATCTGTGCAGCCGGGTCGTGGCCGAGCTCGAGCCCGGTCACCCCGGCCAGGGCCTCGAGCCAGTCGAGCTTGTAGCGGTAGTGGGGATCGTCGAGCGCCCGCCCGTTGGGCACGTACAGGCTCCACACCCGGATCCCTCCGCAGGTCGCCGAGATCGCCCGGGCCTCCAGCGGCCGGCCCGGCGCCGGTGCGGGCTGCCCGTCGAAGCCGATGTGCACCTCGTCCAGGCCCACCCGGGAGATGATCGCCACCCCGTTGTAGCCGCCCTGACCGGCCATCGCCACGTCGTAGCCCTCGGCGAGAAAGCTCATCACCGGGAACTGGTCGTCCGCGCACTTGGTCTCCTGGACGGCCAGCACGTCGATCGCGTGCCGGGTCATCCAGGAGACGATCTGCTCGGAGCGCGCACGCACCGAGTTCACATTCCAGGTCGCGAGCCGCATCAGGACACCTCCAGGACGGATACGGGCACCCCGGCCGCCGCCCAGCGGGCGGTCACCTCGGACCGGTGCGCGGGGTCGGTGACCAGCAGCACGGCGAAGCCGCGGCGATCACCGGCCGGCCGGCGATCGCGGTAGTCGTCGCGGTAGTAGCCGATCGAACCGGCGAACCAGTCGAAGTCCGCGTCGGCGGCCTCGGCGAGGAGGGCGTGCGCGTTCTCCACCACCGTCAGGTAGCCGGTCGCCGGGGTTCCGGTCGCGGTGAACAGGCGCGGGTCCAGATCGAGCAGGCAGTCGTCGAAGGCGTCCTTGTTGCGGCCGAAATGGTCCGGGAAGTCCCAGGCCTGCGCCACGGCGGTGTACAGGCCGGGCAGGTCGGCGGCGGCCCGGCCGTCGATGCGGCGCACTGCGGCGTCGGTTCCCGCGGTGGAGCTCTCGCCGGTGATCACGCCGACGGCGGGCCCGTCGGCCGCGGCGGCGGCGTAGAACTCTCCGATCGTGCTGTCCATGGCGTCCTGATCGTCGGGGTGCAGGTGGTCGGGGCGGGTCGGCGGCGCGGGGTGCGGCCGCTCACCCGGCCGGCCCGCGGATCCGGGTGAAGTGCTCGTAGTGGTCCAAGGTGTACCAGGCCGAGCCGTCGTTCGCGGTGATGATGCGCTCGGCGTCGCGGCCGCGGCCGCGCTGCTTCGGATTGACGTCCCACTCCTGGAACTGGAGCCGACGGCCGTCGGCCCCGGTACGCGGCAGCAGGCCCTCGTTGTTGCGGAACGTCCTGCCGCCCTGGGTGCCCGGGGCGTTCGCCGCCTCCGGCCAGCGGCCGTCGTCGATCAGCGCCAGGGTGGCCAGCACGCGGGCGGGGGCGCGGGCCGTGCCGGTTCCCGGGGCCGCGCCGGTGCCGGGTGCCGCAGAACTGGCTGCCGCAGAACCGGGCGCCGCAGAACTGGGCGCTGCGGTACGGGGCCCCGGGGAGTCCTGCGCGCCGGTGTCGTCGCCGGTCAGCCAGACCGCCAGCACGACCGCCACGACGAGCGCGAGGATGCTGAAAGCGGAGGTGAGGATGCGCCTGACCGAGCTGCCCGTACGATTCATCGCCGACTACCGTACGGCAGGCGCCGCGAGCGCCACCACGCGGAATCCGTGGTGGCGGCGGTACCCCTGGGCGCGCAGTTCCCTGCGCCGTGCGGTGTCGTCGCCGGCCGCCTCGGCGGGCGGGCGGCCCTCGGCGGTCAGCGCCTCGAATTCGCTGCCGCCCTCGGGTCCGTCGCCGGCCCGGAAGATCCGCTCGGGCAGGATCGCCCAGCCGGTCAGGCCGCGGTCGGCGTACCACTGCGCCACCCCGGCCAGGTCTGCGGTGCGGGCGGTCTGCTCCAGCGGAATCGCCGCGCAGCCGCGCGGGGTGCGGGCCTGCGGATCGGCCCAGAGCGCCCAGCCGCCGATCCGGGCGTCCTCGGTGCCGCCGACGGCCGCGCTCAGTTCGCCTTGCACGGTGCGGATCTGCGCATTGCGCACCACCTGCGCGGACAGCAGCCGCACCGAGGTCACCGCGGCCAGCGGAATCGCGGTCTCGGCTCCGTCGTGCTCGATCACCAGTGCCTCGCCGCGGCGGCCGCGGAGCACGCCGGTCACGTCCGAGAGCGTGGGCTGATGTGCGAGCGGCGGATTCGGCGCGGCCCGCCAGTCCTCCGGGCCGCCGGCGCCGAGCCGGTACCGGACGACGATGCGGTCGCCGATCAGCGGATCCATGTCCGGGGCTCCTCAGTGCACGCCGGGATCAGCTCTCGTCGGGGTCGTCGTGGCCGAACGGATCGCGCTGGGCGCCCGGCAGCCAGGTGAGGCCGGGAGTGCCCCAGCCGTTGCGTTTGACCGCCTTCTTCGCGGCCCGCGCATTACGGCCCACCAGCACGTCCAGGTACAGGAAGCCGTCGAGGTGCCCGGTCTCGTGCTGGAGCATCCGGGCGAAGAAGCCGTGGCCCTCGATCTCCACCGGCTCGCCGTTGCGGTCGGTGCCGGTGACCTTGGCCCAGTCGGCGCGGCCGGTGGGGAAGCCCTCGCCGGGCACCGACAGGCAGCCCTCGTCGTTGTCGTCGGGATCGGGCATGGTCTCGGGGATCTCGGAGGTCTCCAGGACCGGATTGATCACCTCGCCGCGGCGGCGGACTCCGCCGTCGGGGCAGTCGTAGACGAACATCCGCAGACCACGGCCCACCTGGTTGGCGGCCAGACCCACGCCGTTCGCCGCGTCCATGGTCTCGTACATGTCGTCGAGCAGTTCGACGAGTTCTGGGGCCGGCCGGCCGGCGGCGTCGAGCTCGACCGGAGCGGTGGGCTCGTGCAGCACGGGTTCGCCGACGATGCAGATGGGGAGGACAGCCATGAAAATATCGTACTGAAAGCGTTTCCCGGTGAGTCAGCGCCACTCTCGCGGCGCGGGCGTGGTTAGATACGAAGCGAACCACACCGCTGTCATTCGCCCGCCCGAGCGGGTCGATGAGGACGAAGTTTCACCCTGCATGCCAGGGCACTGTAGGTCATTGAGGGAGCACGATGGACGGCGCAACTGCGCGTAGCCAGAACGGAACCGATCCGGTGACGCCCAGCGGAGTCGCCGATCAGTCCGCCAAGCCGGATCCGCATGAAGTCGGTGACGACGGGCTGACCCGCCGCGAGCACGACATCCTGTCTTTCGAGCGCCAGTGGTGGAAGTACGCCGGTGCCAAGGAAGAAGCCATCAAGGAGCTCTTCGGCCTCTCGGCCACCCGCTACTACCAGGTGCTCAACGCGCTGGTCGACCGCCCCGAGGCGCTCGCCGCCGACCCCATGCTGGTCAAGCGGCTCCGCAGGCTGCGGGCCTCGCGGCAGAAGGCCCGCGCCGCGCGCCGGCTCGGTTTCGAGATCACCTAACAGCTGAGCGTCGCTCACGCGGACCCGTGGGCTAGAGTTGCCTGTGATGAAAGCTGACCGCGAACCCAATCGCCTCCCGCTGCGCGCCGGCGCCATGCTTCTGCTGGCGGTCGCCGTGCTGTTCCTCGCGCTCGGTATCCATTCGGCCACCAAGGACGATGATCCGGCGAAGGAACTCGAGCAGGCCGGCCAGAGCGCGCAGCTGACCGAGACCACCAGTGCCGGCAACGGTGGCGGCGGCACCGCCGGCGAGTCGACGTCGCCGTCGAAGACCACGTCCGCCGACGCGGCCGATGTGCCCGAACTGTGCGTGCTCAACGCCGGCACCGTCACCGGCCTGGCCAAGACGGTCTCGGACGACCTCGAATCCGCCGGATTCTCCATCGGCACCGATCCGGGCAATCTCAGCACCAGCTCGGTCACCGAGAACACCGTCTTCTACAACGAGGGCGAGCAGAGCGCGGGCGAGAAGGTCGCGCAGGCCGTGCCCGGTGGCGCCAGCGCCGAAGCCCGGCCGGCCGCCTTCAGCAACTGCCCCGGTGAGATCGCCGTCGTGGTGGTCACCGGTGAGTCCTCGTAAGGCCGCAACGATCGTCAGCCCAGACCCACTTTCCGCGAAGGAGCCAGACATGTCCGTCCGCAACATCCACGGTGCTTCGGCCAAGCGCGCCCTGCTGGCCCTGGCCGTCGCCGGTGCCGCCGTGGCGCTGAGTGCGTGCACCCCCGACGAGTACCCGACGGACAAGCCGGGGACCACCCCGCCGGTGCAGACCGGCAACCAGGTGATCCCGGGTGATCTGGTGAACGCCGACGACATCAGCGCCGGCGACGAGTCCACCGCGGTGGGCACCGTCTCGCTGATCAACCCCAAGGGCGACTCGGTGGGCGCGGCGAGCTTCGTGCCGGCCGGCGAGGGCGTCAAGGTGACCCTGCGCGTGGTGGATCTGCCCAAGGGACAGCACAAGGTGGGCATCTACTCGGTCGGCGACTGCGGCGGCGACAGCAGCTTCAGCGGCGTCGGCTCGGTGATCAACGGCGGCAACCTGCCGGGAATCTCGGTCGGTGACAACGGCACCGGTTCGGCGATCCAGGACGTGGCCTCGCTGGACGTGGCCGGCCTGAACGGCAAGTCGATGGTCATCGGCGGCACCGACGGCAACATCGCCTGCGGCGTCATCACCGCGGGCTGATCCCACCGGCCGACGACCCCGGTCCGACGACCATGGCCTCCCCGATCGAACCGATCGCCTTTCACGCCTCCCCGCGGCCCACGCTCGGCGTGGAATGGGAACTGGCGCTGGTGGATCGGGACACGAGGGATCTGATCAACGCGGCCCCGGCCTTCTTCGAACTGGCGCAGCGGCGCGGCCTGCCGCGCTCGGGGCAGGTGCACAAGGAGCTGTTGCGCAACACCGTCGAGCTGGTCACCGGGATCTGCCAGACCGTCGGTGAGGCGATGGCCGATCTCGGGGCCACTCTCGACGAGGTGCGGGTGCTCACCGACGAGCTCGGGGTGGACCTGTACGGCGCCGGCACTCACCCGTTCGCCAAATACTCCACGCAGCTGCTCACCGAAGGGCACCGGTACGCGGAGCTGATCGAGCGCACCCAGTGGTGGGGCCGGCAGATGCTGATCTGGGGTGTGCACGTCCATGTGGGCATCGACCGCCGCGACAAGGTCCTGCCGATCCTGTCCTCGCTGCTGCAGTACTACCCGCATCTGCTGGCGCTCTCGGCGTCGTCGCCGATGTGGGACGGGCAGCAGACCGGGTATGCGAGCAACCGGGCGATGATGTTCCAGCAGCTGCCGACGGCGGGACTGCCGTTCCAGTTCTATCAGTGGGAGCAGTTCGAGGGCTTCGTGCACGACCAGCGCACGACCGGCATCATCGACCACCTCAACGAGATCCGCTGGGACATCCGGCCGTCGCCGCATCTGGGCACCATCGAGGTCCGGGTGTGCGACGGGATGTCCAACCGCGAGGAGCTGGCGGCGCTGGTCGCGCTCACCCACTGCCTGGTGGTGGATCTGAGCCGGCGCCTCGACGCCGGCGAGGAGCTGCCGCAGATGGCGCCCTGGCTGGTGCAGGAGAACAAGTGGCGTGCGGCCCGCTACGGGCTGGACGCGATCATCATTCAGAACGCCCGGTGCGAGGAGCGTCTGGTCACCGAGGATCTGGCCGAGCTGCTGGTGCGGCTCGAGCCGATCGCCGAATCCCTCGGATGTGCCGCCGAACTGGCCGGGGTGGCCGGCATCGTGGCGCGCGGCGCGAGCTATCAGCGGCAGCAGGCGGTCTACGCCGCCTCCGCCGATCTGCGTGCGGTGGTCGACTCGGTGGTCGGCGAACTGGGCTGACGCTCAGCGGTCAGCCGGCCGGGCGCAGTCCGTCGAGCACGACCTCGATCGGTTTGGCGGCCTCGGCGACCGTCGTCGAGACCATCGCGAGGCCGGTGGCGATCCGCAGCAGATCGATCGGCGTCACATCGTCGCGGATCTCGCCGGCCGCTGTCCCGGCGTCGAGGAACGATTGCACGGCGTCGGCCAGCAATCGCCCTGTCTCCTGGCGGAATTCGCTGCCGGCGGTCAACGCGGGCAGCAGGGCCTCGGGCAGATCCCGGTTGGCGATCAGGTGGGCGGCGAAGGCCTCGAGCCAGGTGCCCAGGGCCGCTCGCGGCGAGCTGCTCGCCGTCAGCAGTGACTCGGCCCGATCACACAGCTCGACCACCCGGTGCCGGTAGACCTCCTCGACCAGCCGGCCGCGGTCGGGGAAGTGCCGGTACAGGGTGCCGATGCCCACCCCGGCCTCCGCGGCGATCGCGCTGAGCGTCGCATCGTGGCCCTGCCGGTCGAAGACGGCGGTCGCCGCCGCCAGGATGCGCCGCCGATTGCTGCGGGCATCGGCGCGCGGCCGGGCCGGCGCGTCCGGCCGGTCTGTGGTCATCTGTCCTCCTGCTGAGCCGGAGCGCCGTCCGTGCGGTCCGTTCCGTGCCGGCTTCAGCCTACCGGCCGCCGGGCGATCCTCTCCCTTGCAATCGGAGGACCCTCCGCTTAGGGTAACGATCCGGAGGTTCCTCCGGTTAGTGTCCGGTCGCCTCCCGGCAGCAGTACCGGGGCCCGAAGCCGGGCCGACACGCGGAAGGGCGACAGCGACGATGAGCAGTACACGAACCGAGAAGCCGGCGGTGCGCTCCGGCGCCGTCGTCGCCGTGCTGGCGCTGGCCGGCATCGTGGTGTCGTTGATGCAGACCCTGATCATCCCGATCATCCCGAAACTCCCGGAGTACCTGCACGCCGCGCCGGACGACACCGCCTGGACCGTCACCGCCACCCTGCTCGCCGCCGCCGTCGCGACACCCACCATGGGGCGTCTGGGCGACATGTACGGCAAACGGCGCCTGCTGCTGGTCAGCGTGGTGCTGATGACCGCCGGATCGATCGTCGGCGCACTGAGTTCGACGGTGCTGACGATGATCATCGGCCGGACCCTGCAGGGACTGTCGGCCGGCGTCATTCCGCTGGGCATCAGCATCCTGCGCGACGTGGTCCCGAAGGAGAAGCTGGCCGGTTCCGTCGCCGTCATGAGCGCCTCACTCGGCGTCGGCGGCGCCTTCGGTCTGCCGATCGCGGCCCTGATCGCCGACAACGCCTCCTGGCACATGCTGTTCTGGGTCTCGGCGGTGCTCGGCGCGGTCAGCTTCGTGGCGATCGCCGTGATCGTGCCCGAATCGCCGGAGCGATCGGGCGGCGGTTTCGACGTGGCCGGCGCCGTGACGATGTCGGCGGGCCTGGTGGCCCTGCTGCTGGGCGTCTCCAAGGGCGCGTCCTGGGGCTGGACGTCGACGGCCACCCTCGGCTGCTTCATCGTCGCCGTGATCGCGTTCGCGGCCTGGACGGCGTGGGAACTGCGGGCACGCACCCCACTGGTCGACGTCCGCGTCGCCGCCCGGCCGCAGGTGCTGTTCACCAACATCGCCTCCGTGGCCTTCGGCTTCGCCATGTTCGCCACGTCGATGGTCTTCCCGCAGGTGGTGCAGCTGCCCGAGGCCACCGGATCCGGTCTGGGCGGTTCGCTGCTGGTGGCGGGCCTGGTGATGGCCCCGATGGGACTGATGCTGCTGCTCGCCGCCCCGGTCTCGTCCCGGATCACCAACAGCGCCGGTCCCCGGACCACCCTCATGCTCGGCGCGGTGATCGTCGCGGCCGGCTACTTCGGCGGTGCCTACTTCCTCGATGCGGAGTGGCAGCTGGTGCTCATCGGCGTGGTCATCGGCGCGGGTACGGGTCTGGCCTACGGGGCGATGCCCGCGCTGATCATGGGTGCGGTGCCGGCCTCGCAGACCGGTGCGGCCAACAGCTTCAACACCCTGATGCGCTCGCTGGGCACCTCGTTCGCCAGTGCCGTCTCGGGGGTGATCGTGGCGCAGATGACCGTCACGCTCGGCGGGCGCGAGTTCGCCAGCGGGGAGGCGTTCTCCACCATCATGCTGATCGCCGGCGGCGCAGCGGTGCTCGCCCTCCTGGCGACCTGCGCCATTCCGCGCAGCTCGGGGCTGGAGACGTCCGCGGTGAACGTCGACGCCGAGCGCGAGTCCGTGGCCGCGCCGCACTGAGCGGCCAGGCAGGCGCGTCAGCCGCGCGGGCGCAGCTGCGACTCGTCGAGCAGATCCTCGCCGGTGCGCTGCTCCCGGTACACCAGCCGTCCCACCCGCTGGGCGATGACCGGGGCGGTGATCAGTGCGAACATGCCGGTGAGGATGAGCATGCCGCCGTCCGGATGACCGGACAGCCGGATCAGTGTGGCCACCAGCACCAGGATCATGCCGAAGGTCTGCGGCTTGGTGCCGGCGTGCATCCGGCTCAGCGTATCGGGGAACCGGACCAGCCCGATGGCGGCGGTCAGGGCGAGGACCGACCCGGTCAGCACCAGGACGGCGGCGATCACGTCGGCGATCATCGGTCGTCCCGCACCCGGAATCGGGCCACCGAGATGGTGCCGATGAAACTCACCAGACTCAGCGCCACGATGGCCGGCACCACGGTGGTGTCGTAGGTCGCGGCCACCCAGACGGCCAGGCCGCAGATCGTGAGCGCGAGCAGGGTGTCCATCCCCACCAGGCGGTCGAGTGTGGTGGGGCCGCGCAGCGCGCGGTAGGTGGTCAGCACGGCGGCGACGAGCAGCATCACCCCGCTGGCGGTCCAGACGAGCGTCATCGCTTCTCCTTCCGGCGGCGCAGCTTCGGCGACCGTTCCCGCACCCGTTCCCGTTCGGCGAAGGGCACGTGATGGTAATCGTCGTCGATGCCGTGGTATGGGCTCGGATGCCATTCGCTGTCCCGCTCGAAGGCGCGGATGAAGTCCCGCTCCACCCGGGCCACCTGTTTGCGGAACTGATCCACCTGCCGCTGGGTGCGCACGTCGAAGACGTGGATGTAGAGCATCCGGCGCAGATGGTCGATCTCCACGACCATGGTGCCCGGCACCAGATTCAGGTAGTCGACGGCCAGGGTGAGCACCAGGTCGGATTTGATCGCCACGTGGACCCGCACCACCGCGCCCAGCGGCGGCGGACCCGGCCGGATCGCCGCCCACGCCACCTGCGCCGAGGAGATGAAGAAGTTGTAGACCAGGGTCATCAGCAGCCACAGTGCCGCCATCGGATGCAGACGGCCCTCCACCGGCACCCGGGGCAGCGGCAGCAGCACCATCACCAGTACCGCCACCAGCACGCCGACGATCAGGTTGCCCCAGCTGAGGTCGCCCCAGAGCAGCAGCCACACCCCGGTCAGCCAGACCACGCCCCAGATCCGCAGCGCGAACTCGCGCAGATCCCCACCGAACATCTTGGGCACGTTGAGGTGGTTGTGCAGCCAGACGAAGGCGATGGTCGTCGGCCAGGCGAAACCGACCAGCGCGCCGCGCCACAACCGGCCGAAGAACGCCGGGATCGGCCGCTTCCCGACCGGTTTGGCCGGCGGCTTGTACGGATAGGGGGTGTTGCTCATCGGTCCTCACCGGCCTGGGCGCTGCAGATGCCGGTGCCCTGCACCGTCTCGATGTAACTGCAGCGGTCGATCACGTCGTGGGCCGCCCGGTCGGTGAACCCGAAGATCGGTCCGGCCCACAGGGTCAGGGCCAGCCCCACGCCCACCATCGCGGCGGTCGGCAGCACCATGCCCACCGGCATCCGGCCCACGTCCTCACGTTCGTCGAAGGGCACGTCGATGCCTTCGAGGATCAGTGCCGACGGTGTGCTGTCGGACAGATCGCCCTGCGGGGCGTCGGCCCGCGGGCGCCAGAAGGCCTTGGTCCACACGCGCGCCATCACGTACAGCGTCAGCAGGCTGGTGATCACCGACCCGGCGACCAGGATCCAGGCCAGCACCGATCCGTCACGCGCGCCGCCCTCGAGCAGCGCCACCTTGCCGATGAAGCCGGAGAACGGCGGGATGCCGCCCAGGTTCAGCGCCGGGATGAGGAACAGCACCGCCAGGACCGGGCTGGCGATGAGCCCGCCGAGCCGGCGCAGCGAGGCCGAACCGGCCTGCCGCTCGATCAGCCCGACCACCAGGAACAGCGTGGTCTGCACCAGGATGTGGTGGGCCACGTAGTAGATCGCCGCCGACATGGAGATCTCCGAGCCCACCGCGATGCCGAAGATCATGTAGCCGATATGGCTGACCAGGGTGAACGAGAGTAGTCGCTTGATGTCGGACTGGGCGATCGCACCGAAGATGCCCACCAGCATGGTGAGCAGTCCGGCCACCATCAGGACGGTGTCCATCGCGCCGCCCGGGAAGAGCAGCGTGTGCGCACGGATGATGGCGTAGACGCCCACCTTGGTGAGCAGGCCGGCGAAGACCGCGGTCACCGGTGCCGGGGCCGTCGGATACGAGTCCGGCAGCCAGCCCGAGAGCGGGAACACCGCCGCCTTGATGCCGAACGCCACCAGCAGCACCGCGAACAGCGCATTGCGGGTGCCGTCGGGGACGTCGTCGAGTCGCTGGGCCATCTCCGCGAGGTTCAGGGTGCCGGTGGTCGCGTAGGCGAAGGCGATACCGGCCAGGAAGATCAGCGACGAGACCATCGAGACCATCACGTACGAAGCCCCGGCGCGAACCCGGTCGGCACTGGCGCCGAGGGTCAGCAGCACGAAGCTCGCGGCCAGCAGCACCTCGAAGGAGACGTACAGGTTGAACAGGTCGCCGGCGACGAAGGCATTGCACACCCCGGCGGTCAGGATCAGGTAGCTCGGCACGAAGATCGAGACGGGCTGCTGGGCGGTGCCGTCCCGGATACCCTGGCCGACGGCGTAGACCATCACGCACAGCAGCACCGTGGTCGAGACCACCAGCATCAGGGCCGAGAGCCGGTCGACGACCAGCGTGATGCCCAGCGGTCCGTTCGGGAAGCCCTTGTCGCCCCAGCCGCCGATCTTCACCGCGAAGGTGCCGTGCTCGCTGGTCAGGTACAGCATCATCGCCGACGCGATCAGGACGGTGCTCAGCGCGCCGATACTGATCGCGCGCTGGAAGCGCGGGCTGCGTCCGCGCAGCAGGGTCAGGGCGGCGCCGAGCAGCGGCACCAGGGTGGGCAGCACGATCAGCACGGTGATCCAGGAGGGCTGCGGAATCACGGCGCCTCCTGCGGATCGGTGTGGTTCTCACCGTCGGTGTCGTCGTGCGGCGGCATCTCGTCGCAGTCGGCCGGCAGCCGGTCGACGACGGCCGCATCCTCGGGCATCAGATCCGGTTCGATCACGCCGCGGTGGGCGGCGGCGAACTCGTCCGGGGTCATCGGGTTGCCGCGGTTGTCGAACAGGTCGCCGGCCACCGTGTCGGCGCCGGTCTCCGGGTCGTCGCTGCGGTCCCGGTCGGGGAAGTCTCTGAGGGTGCCGGTGACGATCTTGCGGTCCTCGCTGTCGTCCTCGAGGTCGTCGTCGGCCCGATTGAGGACGAACAGCCGGTAGGCCAGGGCGAGGACGAAGGCGGCGATGCCCATGGTGATGACGATGGCGGTGAGCACCATGCCCTGCGCGAGCGGATCGGCGCCGGTCTCCTGGCCGTGCTCCTGGCCTTTGATCGGTGGATGCCCGGGCGGTCCGGCCAGCACCACGATCATCAGGTTGATGCCGTTGCCGACGAGCATCAGTCCGAGCAGCATCCGGATGATGCTGCGTTCGGTGAGCAGGTAGACGCCGCAGGCGCCGAGGGCGCCGGCCACGATGAGCAGGCCCAGACTGACGCTCATGCGTTGGCCTCCCGCTCGGGCAGCGCGTCGCCGGCGGCGGCCGAAACGCCGTCGTCGATCGAATCGAGCCGGGCGCCCAGACTGCGCAGCACGTCCAGCACCAGGCCGACGACGATCAGGTACACCCCGGCGTCGAAGAACATGGCGGTGACCAGGTGCACCTCGCCGAAGACCGGCAGGTGCAGCTCGAAGACCGCCGAGGACAGCGCGGGGGCGCCCAGGGCCAGCGAGGTGACGGCGGTGCCCGCCGAGAGCAGCAGGCCGGCGCCGAGGATGGTGCCGGCCTCCACCGGCAGCGCCTCACCGAGTTCGTAGCGGCCGCCGGCCAGATAGCGGAGCACCAATGCCAGGCCCATCACCAGACCGCCGGCGAAGCCGCCGCCGGGCGCGTTGTGGCCGGCGAAGAAGAAGTACAGCGACAGCACCACCAGGGTGGGGAAGACCAGCCGGGTGGTGGCTTCGAGGACCATCGAGCGGTTCTTCGGATCGCCCAGCTCGCTGCCGCGCAGCCAGGTGGTGCGTTCGGGCACCAGATCGTCGTCGTCGAGGCCGGCCTGCGCCCGGGCCACGTCGGTCACCCGCGGCACCGCGCCGAAGCGGCGGCTGCGGAAGACCAGGGAGGCGACGCCGGTGGCGGCGACGATCAGCACCGAGATCTCGCCGAGGGTGTCCCAGGCGCGGATGTCCACCAGCAGCACGTTCACCGCATTGCGGCCGTGCCCGTAGTCGTAGGCGGCCTCGCCCATGTCGGCCGAGACCGGTTCGGTGTTGCGGGCGGCGGCGGCGAACAGGCCCACCAGCACCAGCATGATGCCGAAGGCGACGGAGATCAGCGCGCGCAGGCCGCGGTGGCCGGTCTTGTGCCGGGGCAGCGGCTCGGACGCCAGTTTGCGCAGTACCAGCACGAAGATCACCAGCGTCAGGGTCTCCACCAGGAACTGGGTCAGCGCCAGATCCGGGGCGCCGTACATGGCGAACAGCACGCCGCAGCCGTACCCGGTCACGCCCATCGCCAGCACGCCGGCCAGACGGTTCCGCAGCACGGTGGTGACCAGGGCGGCGGCCACCATCAGCACACCGACCACCAGCTGGACGTCGTCGTCGAAGCCGCGCAGCTCCAGTTCGTCGCGCCGGCCCAGCAGCAGCGCCGCCATCGGCAGCAGCACCGCCGTGCACAGGATCACGCCCTGGGTGATCGGCAGCGAACCGCGCTGGGTGTTGCGGGTGAGCCAGAGCGAGAGGGTGTCGGCGCTGCGCAGCACCCGGTCGTAGACCCGGTCGGCGTTGAGCCGCGGCGGGTGGCTGAACACCTGATCGCGCACCGCGCGCAGGACCAGGAACAGCACGGCGCCGCCGACGACGACGATGATCGAGAAGACCACCGGCAGGTTGAAGCCGTGCCAGAGCGCCAGATGCTCGATCTCGTGACCGTAGCGGTCGAGTTCTTCGGCGTAGGGCTCGATGAGACCGCCGAGCCACGGGGCGGCGAACGAGCCGGCCACGCCGGCGACGGCCAGCAGCAGCGGCGGCAGCTGGAACATCAGCGACGGCGGATGCAGGCCGGCCACCGGGCGGGTGGGCAGGCTGCGGACCTTGCGGCCGAAGGCGCCCCACAGGAAGCGGCTGGTGTACGCGAAGGTGATCACCGAGCCGAGCAGCAGCACCACGTCGACCGTTTCGCGGGTGATCACCGGGTAGGCGCCGGTCTCCCAGACCGAACCGAAGGCGGTCTCCTTGCCGATGAAACCGATGGTGAACGGCAGTCCGGCCATGGAGGCGCCGGCCACCGCGGCGATCCCGGCGAGCACCGGCAGCCGGTGCCCGAGGCGGGCCAGCCGGCGGATGTCGCGGGTGCCGGTGGAGTGGTCGATGATGCCGACCACCATGAACAGGGCCGCCTTGAACAGGGCGTGTGCGATGACCATGGTGATCCCGGCCATCGCCACATTCGCGTCGCCGACGCCGACGAGCACCAGCATGAAACCGAGCTGGGAGACGGTGCCGAAGGCCAGGATCAGCTTCAGGTCGAGTTCGCGCAGGCTGCGCCAGCCGCCGAGGACCATGGTCGACAGACCCAGCACCAGGACCATCACCTGCCAGGTGATCAGTCCGGAGAAGGCGGGCGCGAGCCGGGCCACCAGATAGATGCCGGCTTTGACCATCGCCGCGGCGTGCAGGTAGGCGCTGACCGGGGTGGGGGCGGCCATCGCGCCGGGGAGCCAGAAGTGGAACGGCACGATCGCCGACTTGGTGATCGCACCGATCAGCAGCAGCGCGGCGGCCACCTGCACGAAGGCCCCGTCGCCCATCGGCTGGGCCAGCACCTCGGAGAGCAGATAGCTGCCGCAGCGTTCGCCCAGCATGATGATGCCCACCAGCATGGCCAGCCCGCCGAAGGTGGTGACCAGCAGCGCCTGGGTGGCCGCTCGCCGGGAGGTGGCGCGCACATTGTTGAAGCCCACCAGCAGGAACGACAGGACGGTGGTGGCCTCCCAGAAGACGTACAGCACCAGCATGTTGTCGCTGACGACCAGACCGAACATGGCGGCGGCGAAGGCCACCAGTTCGCCGCCGAAGATCTCCACCCGGCGGCGCATCGCGTCGAAATAGTTGGCGCAGTAGATCAGCACCAGGGTGCCCACGCCCAGGATCAGTGCCGAGAGGATCGCCGAGAGGGTGTCCATCCGGAGCACGATGTCCATGTCCAGACTCGGCACCCATTCGATGGTCTGGGTGACGGGCACGCCGCCGGCCGGCGGCCAGTTGGCGATCAGCCAGACCAGTCCGCCGAACGGGGCGAGAGCCAGCAGATAGAAGCCTTTGGTCCCGAGGGCCCGCATGATCGGCGGTGCCGCGAGCGCGCTGATGCCCAGCGCGATCAGGACCTGAATCACAAGGGCACTCCGTCATTCGTCGTTGTGCGGGCGGGGTGTCGCGTCGGCGGGGGAACGGTCTTTACTTTACCGTTTGGTCTCATGAGCTTCTCGCGCAGATCCCTGTTGGCGCTGTTGACCGCGCTGCTGGCGATCGTCGCACTGGCCGGATGCTCGGACGAGGCGGAGTCGTCACGGCCCGGGGCGGCGCTGCCCAAGGACTTCCCCACGGCCCAGGTGCCGATGATCGACGGCGCAGTGCTCGACGCCTCGGGCGGCGATTCCTCCTGGCAGGTGATGATTCAGGCGCAGGCCTCGGACGGCAACGCGTTCACCAACGCGGTGAGCACCCTGACCGACGCCGGGTACACGGAGTCGTCGCGGACCGACAACGACCGGGAGCGGTCGGTCCTGCTGTCGAAGCGGGACGGCGAGCACACCTACTGGGTGAACGTCGGGATCTCGGCGACCTCGTCGGGCACCGCCAACTCGATCCTCTACGCCGTCACCCGGGAGTGATCCGGACGTATCGGGCACGGTGACAGGTACCCGGCAGGTCGTTCACAGGAGACGGACAGGTGTGCTCGGCACCATCGGGTGATCCGGCGGCGTCCGGGGGCTCTCCCCGGGCGGCCCCGTCGGGTCACAGGAGGGAAAGAACAACCATGACCGACGATCAGTCCGCGAACACCGAACCGATCAGCCAGGGCGCCGCTCCGCAGGAGCCGGTCACCCAGCCCGTCCCGGAGACCCAGCCCGTCCAGGCGGCTCAGCCCGCAGCCCCGGCGCAGCCCGGTCCGGCCGGCGCAGAGGACGTGCGCCGCAAGTGGGTGATCGGCGGCGCCGCCGCGGCCGGTGCCGCACTGCTGCTGGTCGGCTTCGGCCTCGGCTACATCACCGGCGACCAGACCGGCGGCGACGGTGGGGGCCGTTCGCACAGCCGCGACTTTCCGGGCATGAACGGCGACGGTGGTGGCCCGGGCCGCGGAGGCCCGCAGGGGGGGGCTGGAACATGCAGGACGGTCAGGGACCGGGAGGCGGCAACCGGCAGGTGCCCGACGGCGGGAACCGGCAGTTCCCCGGCGGCGACCAGCAGGCCCCGAACGGCACCGAGCAGGCCCCGAACGGCACCGGGCAGGCCCCGAGTACGACGGCCCGGCCCAGCTAGCCCAGGTTCCGGCCGGCTCTACCGGCCGCCGCTGCCCGGGGAGGACTCAGGCTTCGGCGGCGCGCTTGATCTTGCCGAGTGTTTCGCGGATCCCCGCGGAGAGTTCGGACTCGAAGTTGGTGTTGCCGCCGAAGACCTTGTCCACCAGCACTGACGAGATCTTGGTGGTCTGGCCGCCCGCCACCGTGCGGGACTCGGTCAGGGTGGTGCCGGTCGCGCTGGGCGTGAGCCGGTAGGACCACACGGTGTGGTTGTCGGTGATCCGGAAGGCCAGTTCCTTCTCCGGTTCGAAGGCCACCACCTTGGCGCGGGTGGGCCACACCAGCGCTCCGCGCCGGTTGATGTTGAGGGTGCGGGTGCCGGCCTTGACCGGGCCGCCGAAGATGATCATCTTCTTGCACTGCGGGCTCCACTCACCCATCCGGGCGAGGTCGGAGACGACGGCCCACACCCGGTCGGGGGTGGCGTCGATCTCGATGGTCTCTTCGATCAGCGGGGTAGCCATGTGTGTCTCCTCGTTTCGGCGCGGATGCCTGTTCCGAGGGACTCTAGAGCACTCGCGCGGTCCGGCGGAAGCCGGTCGTCAGAACAGCGAGAGCGACGCGGCCACCGCCAGGCCGACGGCGACGAACAGAGCGGCGCCCATCCAGACGGCCGGGCCGTGGTCGTCGTCCTCGAGCAGCACCGAGCCGAGCCGGCCCGGGGTGAGCAGATCGACCAGGACGAAGGCGAAGGCCATCAGCGCGATGGTCACCACGCCGTAGACGAAGGTGTAGAGCACCCCGCGCCACAGCTCCAGACCCACGCTGGCGGCGATCCCGGCGGCGACGGCCAGCGTGACGCCGAGGACCTGAGAGACGGCGAGGACCACCGCATTGCGGTGGCCCTCGCGCCAGACCATGGTGCGCAGACTGCCGGGCGTGATCACGTCCAGCACAGCGAATCCCAGAATCAGCAGGCCTACGGTCAGCAGGCCGTAGGAGGTGAGGTCCGCGAGGTTGTCGCGCAGCACGGTGGTGGAGTCCATGGCTCAACTCTAGGGTGCGCGCCGCCCCCGCGGACCGTAGATCACTCGACGGTGACCATCTCCCAGTCCTGCACCTGTGCGGTGATCGCGTCCAGATGTGCGTCGGCGTCGCCGAGCGTGTGGGAGATGGCGGTCAGCCGGCTCACGTAGTGCGCGATCGGGTACTCGGCGGTCATGCCGATGCCGCCGTGCATCTGGATGGCCTCCTGCCCGATCCACCGCGCCGAGCGGCAGGTCTGCAGCTTGGCCCGCGAGGCGATCAGCGGATCGGTGCGGCCCTCGGACAGCGCGGCCGTGCCGAACAGGGTGAGGCTGCGGGCCAGCTCCAGCTGCACGTACATGTCCGCGGCCCGGTGGGTGAGCGCCTGGAAGGTGGCCAGCGGCACCCCGAACTGCTTGCGGGAGCGCAGATACTCGGTGGTCATCTCCAGCGAGCGGCTCATCGCGCCGAGCGCCTCCGCGCACAGGCCCACCTGGGCCAGCGTCTCGATCTCGGTGATCAGGGCGGTGGCGTCACCGCTGCCCAGCCGCTGCGCCGCTGCGCCGTCGAAGACCACCTGCGCGCCGCGCCGGCGATCGTGCGTCCGGTAGCCGGTGCGGGTCACCCCGTCGGCATCGGCGGCCACCAGGTACAGGCCCACCGTGCCGTCGGCGTCCCGGGCGGAGACGACGAAGGTGTCGGCGCAGTCGCCGTGCGGCACCAGCGACTTGGTGCCGCTGATCGACGAGCCGTCGGCGGAGACGGCCACCGCCGCGGCCGGCCAGCGGTCGTGCTTCTCCTGGTGGGCGAAGGCCAGCAGCCGTTCGCCCGCGGCCAGGCCGCCGAGCACCTCGGCGCGCACCTGCTCGTCGGCGGTGCGGGCCACCAGCAGTCCGGGGACCACCACCGAGTCGAGGAAGGGCTCGGGGGCCAGCGCGGCGCCGAATTCGGTGAGCACGGCGGTCAGCTCCTCGGGGCCGCCGCCCACGCCGCCGTCCTCCTCGGTGAAGACCAGACCCAGAATGCCGATCTCGGCCAGGGCCTTCCACACGTCGTCGCTCCAGCCGCGGTCGGTGTCGGTGACCCGGCGGAGGGTCTCCACGTCGTAGGTGCGGGTGAGCACCTCGCGCACCGTGTCGCGGAGCATCGCCTGTTCGTCAGAAAGCTCGAAATCCATTGTTGTCCTTAAGTTCTCTCGGAAGCGTGAGCAGTCGGGCCGTTACAGGCCGAGGACGGCCTTGTCGATGATCTGCCGCTGGACCTCCGAGGAGCCGCCGTAGATCGTCACCTTGCGGTAGTTGAGGTAGGCCGGGACCGAGAGCTGCGCCCAGGCCGGGACGTCGACCTGCGCCGAACCGTTCGGCTCGTCGGCGCCGAGGCCGGCCACCGGCAGCGACTCCGGTCCGGCGATGTCGGCGATCAGCTCGGTGACCTCCTGCTGCAGCTGGCTGCCGTAGAGCTTGAGCAGCGACGACGCCGGATTCGGCTTGCCGTCGGACGAGCCGGCCACCACGCGCAGCTGGGTCAGTTCGAGTGCGAGCAGCTTGTTCTCCAGTTCGGCGATGCGCGAGGCGTAGCGCGGATCGTCGATCAGGGTGCCGTCGCCGGCGGGGATCTGCGCGGCGAGTTCTTTGGCGCGCGCCAGCTGGGTCTTGGTCCAGCCGACCCGGGCGATGCCCGAACGCTCGTTGCCGAGCAGGAACTTGGCCAGGGTCCAGCCCTGGTTCTCCTCGCCGACCAGGTTCTCGACCGGCACCCGGACGTCCTCGAAGAAGACCTCGTTGACCTCGTAGCTGCCGTCGATCAGCTGGATCGGCCGCAGCGTGACCCCGGGGGTGTCCATCGGGAACAGCAGGAAGCTGATGCCGGCCTGCTTCTTCACATCCGGATCGGTGCGCACCAGGCAGAAGATCCAGTCGGCGAACTGGCCCAGGGTGGTCCAGGTCTTCTGGCCGTTGACCACGTAGTGGTCACCGTCGCGCACGGCGCGGGTCTTGAGCGAGGCGAGGTCCGAACCGGCCTCGGGCTCGGAGAAGCCCTGACACCACCAGATGTCCAGGTTCGCGGTGGCCGGCAGGAAGCGGTCCTTCTGCTCCTGGGTGCCGAAGGCGGCGATCACCGGACCGACCATGCCGGCGTTGAACGGCAGCATGTCCGGGACGGAGGCCAGCGACATCTCCTCGCGGTAGATGTGGTGCTGCACCGGCGTCCAGTCCTGGCCGCCCACCTCGACCGGCCAGTGCGGGGTCGCCAGGCCCTTCGCGTTGAGGATCCGGGTGGTGGTGACGATGTCGTCGGGGTAGTTCAGTTCGCCTTCGGCGCACCGTCGGCGGATGTCTTCGGGGACTTCGGTGGTGAAGAATTCGCGGAGCTCGCTCCGGAAGGCCGCTTCTTCTTCGCTGAATCGGATCTGCATACCCTAGTTCTTACTCCACCGGCTACGCGCCGGTACGCCGGGTCCGTGATCCGGTTCACTCCGGAGTGAGTACCTTGGACGGAATGAAACACGTTCATTCTTTCGGCGACGACGCGCTGGGCGATCTGGATGCCGTGGGCGTGGCCCGGGCGATCGCATCGAAGCAGGCCAGCGCCCTGGAGATGCTCGACGCCGCGCTCGCCCGGATCGACGCGGTGAACCCGACGCTCGCGGCGATCGCCGAGGACGACCGGGAGCGCGCCCGCGCCCGGGCGGCGAGCAACTCGTTCTCGGGTGCCTTCGCCGGCGTGCCGTCGGCGATCAAGTCGAACACCGCGGTGGCGGGCCTGCCCACCCGCTACGGTTCGGCGGCCACCTCGGCTGAGCCCGCGGCCGCCGACGCGCCGTTCACCGGTGAGTTCGTGGGCACCGGCGTCAACGTTCTGGGGACGACGACGATGCCGCCCTTCGGGCTGTCGGCGAGCACGGAGTTCGACGACCGCGAACCGACCCGCAATCCGTGGGACACCGACCGGTCGTCGGGCGGCTCGTCCGGCGGGGCGGCCGCGTTGGTGGCGGCGGGGGCGCTGCCGATCGCGCACGGCAACGACGGCGGCGGATCCATCCGGATCCCGGCCGCGGCCTGCGGGCTGGTGGGACTCAAACCGACGCGCGGCCGCACCGCCGCCGATCCGCTGGCCGCCAAGGCGCCCATCGATCTGGTGTGCAACGGGGTGCTCACCCGCAGCGTCCGCGACAGTGCCTACTTCCTGGCCGACCTGGAGCGCCAGCGCCCGGTGGACGGTCTCGAGCCGGTGGGGCTGGTGCAGGGTCCGGGGGAGCGGCGGCTGCGGATCGCGCTGATCGCCGAGCCGATCACCGGGCAGCTGCTCGAGCCGGACACCAACCGGGTGCTGATGGCCACCGTCGATCTGCTCGAGGCGCTCGGGCACCGGGTCGAGACCGTCCCGCTGCCGGTCGAGCGGTCGTACGTCGACCAGTTCGCGCTGTACTGGGCGCTGATGGCCTTCTCCATGGACCGCTTCGGCGCCCGCACCGTCGGCGCCGGGTTCGATCGCAGCCGCGTCGACCCGTTCACCCGCGGCCTGTCCCGCCGATTCACCCGCCGCTTCTACAAGACGCCGTCGGCGCTGCACGGTCTGCGCACGTCCACCCGGCGGATGCGGGAGCTGTTGGCCGCCTACGATCTGGTGCTCTCGCCGACGCTCTCGCACAGTGCCCCGGAGATCGGCTACCTGGATCCGTCGGCCGACTTCGACGAGGTCTTCGACCGGCTCACCCGGTACGTCTCCTTCACCCCGCCGAACAACACCTCCGGCGCCCCGGCGATCTCGCTGCCGCTCGGCTCGACCGCCGACGGCCGGCCGATCGGGATGCACTTCTCGGCGGACCTGGGCGGGGAGCGGGCGCTGCTGGAGATCGCCTACGAACTCGAGGCGGCGCAGCCCTTCGCCCGGATCCAGGACGCCGGCGCACAGTCCTGACCGCGGCTCAGGCGCCCTGGGCGCCGGAGATCTGCACGCCCTCGAACATGGCTCGCACATCGGCCTCGTACTGCGGATCGGCCGGGGCGGTGGCCTGCGCGGTCATCGTGTAGGTGGTCGACGCGGAGTCGTCGCGCGGCACCACGATCACCTGCAGTATCGCCGGCCTCGCCGGGATCGAGCCCTGCGCGGGCAGGGTGTAGTCGAGCGTCCAGGACGGGTAGCCGCAGACGGTGCCGGGGGTGCCGGTCGCGGGGACGGAGTCTCCATAGACCCGGCGCAGCCCGGTGAGCTGCAACTCGAACGCCGCCTGCGGATCCCCGGTGGACGTCTCCGCGGTGGCCACCACATTGGGCGTGAACCGGTCGCGGGTGAAGCCCGTGTTGACCAGGCCGAGTCGGATGATCTCCGAATCCATCGCGGTGTGGCGTTCCCAGCCGGCCGGTGTCGGCAGTTCCACCGTGGGCTCTCCCGGCTGCGCATTGAGGGCGACTAGCGGATCGTCGACACTCGCGCACGCGGCGGCACCGTCGGCCCGGCTGGACGGCGCGGTCACCGGTGTGCCCTCGATACTCGAACAGGCGGTGAGCAGGCTCAGGCCGAGCGCGGCCGCGGTGCCGGCGATCCGGCGCCCGCATCGACGGGTGATCACTTGTTGATCTGCACGCCGTCGAACATGGTCTGGACCGCCTGCTGGTAGTCGCTGTTGCCGCCGTCGGTGCTCTGGGCGGTCAGCGAGTAGGTGACGGTGCCGGTGCCCTGCGAGACGACGATGGTCTTGAGCATTCCGGCGCGCGCCGGGGCGCCCTGCGCGGCGGGCAGTTCGACGGCGGCGGTGGCCGACGGGTAGCCGCAGGTGGAGCCGGGGGTCACGGTGGCGTTCGGGTCGGCCTGCTGCACGGACCGGATCTCCCCGTCCAGGACCGCTTGCGCGTCGGCGCCGCTGTCGTTGGAGGTGACCACCAGATTGGGGGTGAAGCCGTTGGAGGTCAGGCCTTTCGCGACCAGTGCCAGCCGGACCTGCACCTGGTCGGTGCCGGAGCCGGCGGGGGCGTCGGTCTTCTCCCAGCCCGACGGCACCGGAATCTGCACGATCGGTCCGCCCGCCACCTCGGACAGCGGGGTCAGCGGTGCGCCGGGCTCGGCGCAGGCGGCGTTCACCGGGGCGGTGTTGGTCGCGGAGGCGTCCGAGGAGGACGAGTCGTCGTCACCGCAGGCGGTGAGCAGGCCGACGCTGAGCAGCAGGGCGGCCGGGACCGCGAGGAGGCGAGTGCGCATGGCTGCAGAGTGTAACAATCCCGACCTGTGGTTTCGGGCCGCCAGTCCCCGGGAGCGGCGCGGCCGGGGCCGCCGACCCTGCGGTCGACAGCCCCGGCCGGTGCGGTGAGGTGATCCCGGTCAGTGGGCCACCGCACCGGCGGCGCCGACGCCGGTGAGCGAGCGCACCTCCATCTCCGCGTTCTTCTCCGGCGAGCCGGTGTCCCGCGAGGTGAGGGTGCCGACGATACCGAGCACGAAGGCCAGCGGGATGGACACCAGGCCGGGGTTGGCCAGCGGGAACCAGGCGAAGTCGGCTCCCGGGATCATCGACGACGCGCGGCCCGAGACGGCCGGCGAGAAGACGATCAGCACGATGGTGGCGGTGAGTCCGCCGTACATGCTCCACAGGGCGCCCCGGGTGTTGAACCGCCGCCAGAACAGCGAGTACAGGATGGTCGGCAGATTCGCCGAGGCCGCCACCGCGAAGGCCAGGGCCACCAGGAAGGCGATGTTCTGGCCGTTGGCCAGAATGCCGAGCACGATACCGAGGATGCCGAGCACCACCACGGTGTAGCGCGAGACCCGGACCTGATCTTCCTCGCTGCACTGATTGCGCTTGATCACGCTCGCGTAGATGTCGTGGGCGAACGAGGCCGAGGCGGTGATGGCCAGACCCGCGACCACCGCGAGGATAGTGGCGAAGGCGACCGCCGAGATGATCCCGAGCAGCACCGTGCCGCCGAGTTCGAGGGCCAGCAGCGGGGCCGCCGCGTTCTCCCCGCCGGCGGCGGAGAGGATCTTGTCCGGTCCCACGAAGGCCGCGGCGCCGTAGCCCAGGATCAGAGTGAACAGGTAGAAGGCGCCGATCAGGCCGATGGACCAGACCACCGAGCGGCGGGCCTCCTTGGCGGTGGGCACCGTGTAGAAGCGCATCAGCACATGCGGCAGGCCGGCGGTGCCGAGCACCAGGGCTAGCGCCAGCGACAGGAAGTCCATCTTGGTGGTGGTGTCCTTGCCGTATTTGGCGCCCGGCGCGAGCACATCGCGCGAGGCCACGGCCTCGTCGGCCGAGCCGCTGATCGCGTCCTGGGCGCGGCCGAACAGGTCGGAGACGTTCAATCCCACCTTGCCGAGCACCATCAGGGTCATCACCGCGGCACCGGTGATCAGCAGGCAGGCCTTGATGATCTGCACCCAGGTGGTGCCCTTCATGCCGCCGATGAGCACGTAGACGATCATCAGGATGCCGACCACGGCGATCACGATGGACTGACCGGTGCGGCCCTCGATGTCGAGCAGCAGGGCCACCAGGCCGCCGGCGCCGGCCATCTGCGCGAGCAGATGGAACAGCGAGACCGTCAGTGTGGAGATGGCGGCCGCGGTGCGCACGGGCCGCTGCTTGAGCCGGAAGCTCAGCACGTCGGCCATGGTGAAGCGGCCGGTGTTGTGCAGCAGTTCGGCCACCAGCAGCAGCGCCACCAGCCAGGCCACCAGGAAACCGATCGAGTAGAGGAAGCCGTCGTAGCCGTAGACGGCGATGGCCCCGGCGATGCCGAGGAAGCTGGCCGCCGAGAGATAGTCGCCGGCGATGGCGATGCCGTTCTGCGGGCCGGAGAACGAGCTGCCGCCGGTGAAGAACTGGGAGGCGGACTTGTTGTTGCCGCTCACCTTGATCACCACAGTCAGCGTGATGATCACGAAGGCCAGGAAGATGGCGATGTTGGCGGTCGGGTTGCCTACCGACGAGGCGAGGTCGGTGGTGGTCATCGCTGGACCTTTCCGGCTGCGGCGGCGTAGGTGCCGTCGGCGAAGTGCTCGCGCACGATCTCTGCCTGCGGGTCGAGGGTGCGGTCGGCGAAGCGCACGTACAGGCCGGTGATGCCGAAGGTCGTGACGAACTGCAGCAGACCCAGCAGCAGGCCGACGTTCAGGTTCCCCCAGACCTTGGTGCCCATGAAGTCGTGCGCGAAGGCGCCGAGCAGGACATAGGTGGCGTACCAGATGAGGAAGAACGCCGTCATCGGGAAGATGAAGCGGTACAGGGTGCGGCGGAGTCTCGCGAACTCCGGACTGGCTTGGGCGGCCAGGAATTCGGCGCTGTCGGGCGTCGTCCCGGGGCTGCCGATCTCGGTGGTGGACACGCCGTTCTCCTTCGATGGCTGGGGCGGTGAACCACCTCAGCATGAGGGGAGACCTGGATCACAGGGAACGGCTTGTGTGACCGGAACGACGGAGCCGGTCCGCCGTGCGGTGAACGGTCGGGCGGTGCCGATGAACGGTCGGCTCAGTCGCCGGTGGGGGTGCGTTCGAGGCCCAGCCCGAGCCGCTCGGGTACGTGCATGCGGGCCATCACGGTGGCCACGTCGTTCCGTACCCGGTTCCGGTCGGCGAGACTGACGCCGACCATCACCGCGAAGGTCAGCGGCACGGTCGCCGCGGCGGGGAAGTTCACCAGATCGGCGCCCCAACCGCCGCCGGGCACGCCGAGCGTGCCGCAGACTACGGCCACGGCCGAGGTCGCCCCGCCCACGGCGAGCCCGGCGACGGCGCCGCGGGCGGTGAGGCCGCGCCACCAGATACCCAGCACCAGCAGCGGGCACAGGGTGGCGGCCGAGACGGCGAAGACGATGCCCACAGAGCGGGACAGTTCCAGCGAGCCGGCCGCCAGTGCGAGCGCCATCGGCACGATGCCGCCGATCACGGCGACCAGCCGGAAACTGCGCACTCCCGGCGGCAGCAGGTCCGAGCCGGCGCCCGCGATGGAGATGAGCAGCCCCGACGAGGTGGCCAGGAAGGCGGCGATCGCCCCGGCGGCGACCAGTGCCGCCAGCAGCTGCCCGGGCAGCCCGCTGACCAGCGCGGTGGGCATCAGCAGAACGGCGGCGTCGGCGGTGCCGGTGGCCAGAACCTGCGGGACGTACAGGCGTGAGAGGACGCCCAGTGCGGTGGGGAAGAGGTAGAAGCCGGACAGCAGCACGATCACGGTGAGGGCGGCCCGTCGCGCCTGCGGGCCGGAACGGTTGGTGTAGAAGCGCACCAGCACATGCGGCAGCCCGAGAGCCCCGAGGAAGGTCGCCAGGATCAGGGACAGCACCTGGTAGAGCGGATGGTCGCCGCCCAGGCCGCCGCCGGAGCGGGACCACTCCCGGCCGGTCTGCGGTGCACCCGAGACCACCGGGGTGGCGGCCCCGGCGCCGAGCAGGAGGGTGCCGCCGTCACCGATCACGTGCCGTCCGGGACTCAGCGGCTGCCGGTGGACCCGATGCCCGTCGACGGTGCCGGTGGCGGCGACCCCGGCCGGATCGGTGACCGTCACCGTGACCTCGGTGCGCACCTGCACGGTGGTGGCCTCGGCGACTCGGGCCGGCAGGGGCTTCGCCAGGTCGTACGGCTGGTGGACGAAGAAGCCGATCGCGACCAGCGCCGGGACCGCGATCGCGGTGAGTTTGAGCCAGTACTGCACGGCCTGGGCCAGGGTCACCGAGCGCATGCCGCCGCCGACCACGTTGACCACGATCGCGATGCCCCCCACCAGCACACCCACCCAGTCGGGCAGCCCGAGCAGGATGTCGAGGGTCAGGCCCGCCCCCTGGAGCTGGGGGACCAGGTACAGCACGCAGATCAGCACGACGATGACCATCGCGACCCGGCGGGCGAGGACCGACCCCAGCCGGAACTCGGCGAAGTCGGGCACGGTGTAGGCACCGGAGCGGCGCAGCGGGGCGGCGACGAAGAGCAGCAGCGACAGGTAGCCGGCGGTGAAGCCGATCGGGTACCAGAGTGCATCGGCGCCGTATTTGGCGACCAGACCGGCCACTCCGAGGAAGGAGGCGGCCGACAGGTATTCGCCGGCGATGGCGGCGGCGTTGGCGCGGGTGCCGATGCTGCGGGAGGCCACCAGGAAGTCGGAGGTGGAGCGTGCGCCGCGTCCGCCGTAGGCGCCGATGGCCACCGTGCCGATCACGGTGACCGCCACGGCGGCGACGATCAGTGCTTCGGCGGAGCCGGTCACCGGGGCGTCCGCTCGCCGGCCCCGGGAGGGCTCTCGTCGGGACCGGCATCGTCGACCACCCGGAGGAAGTCGCGTTCGGCCTGCTCGGCGAATCGGATGTAGAGCCGTCCTGCCAGGTACAGCAGCGGATACGGCAGCACGATCAGCACCAGCCAGTTGATCGGGATGCCGGCGAGCTCGGCGGTGGTGAAACCGGCGACGAAGTGCCCGAGCAGCGGGATGGCGGCGAACACCGCGATCACACCGGCGCCGATGCGCAGTGCGAGCCCCAGCTGAGCCCGCACCAGACCGCGCACCAGGTGCTCGCCCATGCCGGTCTGCTCGGCCACCTCCACCCGGGTGCGCACCGGGCGGGCGCCGCGGCGCTGGGAGAGCACCACGCGTTCGCGGCGCGGGGTCTGGTCGGGCACGGCGGACTCCTAGACGCCCGGTCCGGAGGTCTCGGAGCGGCCGGAGCGGAAGGTGCGCAACGGATCACGCACCAGGCGATCCTTCAGTTCCCGCACCTGCCGGCGGCTCACCGGGAGCTCCACGACCCTGCCGGCGCCCGGGCCGCGGACCATCACCTTGGTGGCGGTTCCGTCCGAGCGCAGCCCGGCCACGTGCGGCAGCGCCACCAGGTAGCTGCGGTGCACGCGTGCGAAACCGGCGGCCGCCCAGCGGGATTCGAGCGTTGAGAGGGTCACCCGGACCAGATACTCGCCGCTGTCGGTGTGCAGCCGTGCGTAGTCGCCGACGGCCTCGACCCAGGCCACCGAGTCCCGGCGGATCAGAGCAGTCACCCCGCCGCGCTCGACGGGGATCACCTCGCCGTCGGTGCCGGGGGCGTCGGCCGCCCCGTCGTCGCCGCCGGGGCTTCCCGGCGCGGCCCGCACCGCCAGCACCCGATCGAGTGCCTGATTGAGCCGTTCCTCCCGCAGCGGTTTGAGCAGATAGTCCACGGCGCCCACCTCGAAGGCCTGCACGGCGCGATCGTCGTGGGCGGTGACGAAGACGACGGCCGGCGGGGTGGCATAGCGCGCGAGCACCGCGGCCAGTTCCATCCCGGTCAGCCCCGGCATGGAGATGTCCAGGAAGGCGGCGTCGACGGCCTGTTCGGAGAGTTCGCGGAGGGCCTCGGTGGCGTCGGCGGCGGTGATCACCCGGCCCACCGCCGGGTGCTCGCCGAGCAGGAAGGCCAGCTCGTCGCGGGCCGGGGCCTCATCGTCCACCGCCAGCACGGTCAGTTCGGTCATCGCCCCTCCTCGCGTGGCTACGTCTCGGCCGGTCCGGTGGCGGGCTGGGCGCGGATCCCGGACGCGAACTTAGGAACCCGCATGCTCACCTTGGTACCGGCCCCGAGTCCGGTGTCGACGACTAGACCGTAGTCATTGCCGAAGGCCGAGCGCAGTCGTTGATCCACATTGGTCAGTCCGACGTGGGCGCCGTCCCCGTCGGGGCCGGGGACCAGGGCGTCGATCGCCCCGCTGTGCAGCAGTTCCGGATCCATCCCGGCCCCGTCGTCCTCCACGCTGATCAGGCAGTCGGTGCCGGAGTTGCGGGCCACCAGGGTGACCGTTCCGGTGCGCCGCCCGGCCAGGCCGTGCCGGACGGCGTTCTCCACCAGCGGCTGCAGGGCCAAGAAGGGCAGCACCACACCCAGAACCTCGGCATCCACCTGAAGCTTCACGGTCAGCCCCTCGCCGAAGCGCGCCCGTTCGAGGGTCAGGTAGCGATCGATGTTGCGCAGTTCCTCGTCGAGGGTGGTGTATTCGCCGGCCGCCCGGAAGCTGTAGCGGGTGAAGTCGGCGAACTCGAGGATCAGTTCGCGGGCCCGGGCCGGGTCGGTGCGGACGAACGAGGCGATGGTGCCGAGCGCGTTGTAGATGAAATGCGGGCTGATCTGGGCACGCAGCGCCAGCACCTCGGCGCGGTCGAGCCGGGCGCGGGAGGCGTCGAGTTCGGCGAGCTGCAGCTGACCGGCCGCGTAGTTCGCGACCTCGGTGATCGCCCCGATCCGGCCGGGGCCGGGGTCGCGGACCGAGGCCACCACCAGCACCCCGGCGCTGATGTCGTCGGTGAGCAGCGGTGCGGCGATCAGCGAGCGCACCGGGCCGGTGCCGTCCGCCGGGTCGGTCGCGATGCGCCGCCGCCGCTCGGTCAGGGCGTCGGCGGCGAGTTGCCGTGCGGCGCCGGAGAGTCCGTCGCTCCACACCTGCGGCAGGCCGTCGGCGGCCAGCAGGGTGCCGTCGTCGGCGTAGAGCGCGACGCCGGCGGCGGAGGTGAGTTCGCGCAGCGGGCCGACGGCTTCGGCCGCGGACTCGGCGGTCAGCCCGTGCCGCAGCGGCCGCGCGGCATCGGCGGCGATCCGCAAGGTGTCGTGCACGGCCTGCTCGTGCGGGGTGGCCACCACGGTGCGGGTGCGCAGCACGATGACGAAGAGCAGCAGCGCCAGGATTCCGCCGAGCACCACGATCGCGATCAGCTCACCGGACATCGCCCCTCCTCGCTCCGGCGCGGTGCCGGTCTGCCCCGGCGGCGGCGCCGGATCGTCGCCGCCCGATTCTCTCGCAGAACCGCGCCGTTCGCGGGCGGTCCGCGCCTGAAGCGTCGGGATCAGTTCAGCGAGCTCTTCGTCCTCGTTCATCCGGTCGCCCCGGTCGGGCCATCCGGTGCTGGTGCGATGAGATCGGCGCCGCTGGGGTGCCGACGGACGGAAGAGAGGGAACCGATGGGCGTTCTGCTGACGATCGGGGCACTCGGAGTGGTGCCGTGGATCAGTTTCCTGATGGGCTCGGGCGAGGACGACGCCGCCGCCCGGGTGCAGCCCAGGCGTTGACGTCCCGCGCGGGATTCGTCACCGGATCGGCGAATTCTGCTGCCGGACACCCCGTCCGCTACTCGGCTGCGGCAGAGTAGGGGTGTGCCGCGTCGGAGTCGACCGAGGCGGATGGACGAGGGGGCAACGGTATGAAGTGGAAGTCTTTGGCACGCGAGACGCTGGTGCAGCCGGGGAGCCGGGTGGAGCTGGCGCGGGACTTCGATCCGGGTCGCAAGCCCAAGGGGCTGAAGAAGAAGGACGGTCTGGAGCTGCTCGAGCAGGGCAAGGCCGAGCTCTTCGACCTGCAGGATCGGTTCACCGCGCAGGCGGACCGGTCACTGCTGATCGTGCTGCAGGCCATCGACGCGGCAGGTAAGGACGGCACCGTCAAACACGTCATGTCCGGTATGAATCCGGCCAGTGTGGACGTGCACGGTTTCAAGGCCCCGTCGGCCGCCGAACGTGCGCACGACTATCTGTGGCGGCACCAGCTGGTGGTTCCGGCGCTGGGCCGGATCGCCGTGTTCAATCGTTCGCACTATGAGAACGTGACGGTGACCCGGGTGCACCCGGAGATGCTGTGGCCGGCCTCGGCCAATGCCCGCGACGGCCGGATCTGGCACCGGCGGTACAAGGACATCAACGCCTGGGAGCGGCAGCTCACCGACAACGGCACGGTGATCGTGAAGCTGTTCCTCAACGTCTCCAAGGACGAGCAGGCCCGGCGCTTTCTGGACCGGATCGATCGCCCGGAGAAGAACTGGAAGTTCTCCCGGGCCGATCTGGCCGAGCGCGGCTACTGGGACGAGTACCAGTACGCGTTCAACGAGATGCTCAGCCACACCAGCACCGAGTACGCGCCCTGGCATGTGATCCCGGCCGACCACAAGTGGGCCAGTCACCTGTCGACGTTCGCGGTGCTGCTCGAACAGCTGCGGGCGCTCGATCCGCGGTATCCGACGGTCTCCGACGAGGACCGCGCGGCCCAGCAGAAGGCCCGCGGCACCCTGGCCGCCGAACTCGGCGGCTGAGCGGCCGAGTGAGCGCCGCCGGCCGGTCCGGACCGGCCGGTTCCACTCAGACCGATGCGGTGGTGGCCGACGCGGTGGCGGCCGGCGCGGCCGCCGTCGCCTCGCCGCGCGGCTGGTGCGGCCGCAGCATCGGCGGACGCAGCTCGCGGGTGATGTCGTTCTCGCCGAGCCGGTTCCAGCGGAAGCCGTGATCGAGATGGCGCTCGGTGCCCAGTCGCACCGCACCCATGACGAAGACCCACACCACGCAGTAGGCCAGCACCACGCCGACCATCTCCCACGGCAGCGGCTTCATCAGCCAGCCGAAGCCGGCCATCAGGACCGCCAGTATCTGGGTGCCGGTGATCGCGGCCACCAACGGCCAGGACGGGAACGGGCGCAGGAAGAACCAGCGCTCGGCGCGGGTGACGAAGATGAGCAGGTGGCCGCCGGTGACCAGCTGCAGGAAGACCGCGGTCTGGATCTGGTCGACGGCGGTGCCGTCGGTGCCGTGCCAGGAGGCCATGCCCAGGGTGCCGTCGCCGAGCCTGGTCATCCCCCACACGAAGAAGAACAGGCCCAGAGACTGCACGACGGAGGCGAAGCCGAGGACCGCGGACGTCGCGAGGATCCGGGGCATCCGCCAGCGGATGGGACGTTTGCTGACCGGGGTGTTGTCGTAGGCGATGGTCATGATCGGCACATCGTCGAGCAGCGAGATGATCACGATCATCACCGCGGTGAGCGGCTGGAATCCCAGGATCAGGGTGGCCAGCACCACCAGGAACATGATGTCGATGGTCAGCGCCACCCGATAGATCGTGTAGCTGGTGACCCGGCCGAAGATGCGGCGCGCCTCGTCGATCGCGCTGTTGATCACCGAGAGCCCGGGGGCGGTGAGGATCAGGGCCGCGGCGCCGCGGGCGGCGTCGGTGGCGCCGGAGACGGCGGTGCCGCAGTCGGCCTGCTTGAGCGCCGGCGCATCGTTGACCCCGTCGCCGGTCATCGCCACCAGGTGACCGCGCTGCTGGAGCGATTTGACGATCGCGTACTTGTGTTCGGGGAAGACCCGGGCGAAGCCGTCGGCCTTCTCGATGGCGTCGGCGACGGCCGGCGGCACATTGTCCGGGTCCATGTCGGGTGGGAAGACGTCCGAGGCCGTCATGATGTTGGTGCCCAGCTTCAGCTGCCGGGCGGTCTCGACGGCGATGGCGGTGTCGTCGCCGGTGATCATCTTGATCTGCACGCCCTTGGCGCGGACGTGCTCGATGGTGCTCAGACTGTCGTCGCGCGGCGGATCGAACATCGGCAGCACACCGAGGATCGTCCAGCTGGCGCCGTCGTCGGCCGAACGCGCCACCGCCAGAGCCCGGTTGCCGTGGGAGGCGAGATCGGCCACCGACGAGGTGACCGTGTCGGCGTCGGCGCCGGTGGCCCCGGCCAGGGCGACGATCGCCGCCGGTGCGCCCTTGGCGACGGTGAAGTTCCTGCCGTCGGGATCGGTGACCTCGGCCTTGGTGTACTTGCTGACCGGATCGAAGGGAGTGAACCGATGCTGGGTCCAGGTGGCCAGGACGGTGGCGTCGGCGAGTCCGGCGACCACCGCGTCGTCGATGGCGTCGTGGTCCTCGGCGCGCGAGGCCAGGGCTCCGGCGAGGATCACGTCCGCAGGATCGGTGGCGCCCACCAGGATCGGGTCGCCCAGAGTCAGCTGGTTCTTGGTGAGGGTGCCCGTCTTGTCGGAGCAGAGGATGTCGACGCCGGCCATCTCCTCGATCGATTCGAGCCGGGAGACGATGGCCTTCTGCTTCGACAGCGCCAGGGCTCCGAGCGCCATGGTCACCGAGAACACCGCGGGCATGGCGACCGGGATGGAGGCGACCAGCAGCACCAGCACGAACTGGACGATGCCCAGTGCCTTGGTGAGGTTGTCGTCGGCGGTACCGGACCACTGCGTGCCGAAGTCGTTGAACACTTCGAAGAGCACCAGCACCACCGCCAGGATCACCGCGACGGCGATCAGGAAGTTGCCGATCTGGAACATCGCCTTCTGGGCGTGCGAGACGCTGCCGGCCCCGGCGACGAGCGTGGCGGTCCGGCCGAAGAAGGTGTTGGAGCCGGTCGCGAGCACCACGCCGGTGGTCTCGCCCTGTTTGACGATGGAGCCGGAGTAG
>NZ_JBJURU010000030.1:0-4742 GCF_046098115.1 Gordonia sp. VNK21
GGCGCGCGTGGTGATCGAGGACTTCAAGGACGACCACAATCACCGGCACCGGCACTCGGCGCTGGGCTACAAGACCCCGGCCGAGTACGCTGCCGGATGCACCCACCGACACCACCCGGTCGGGTGCGAGATCAACTGATCAACGACAAGTAAGAACTGGCTCTAGAACTACCTGGACCGGATATCGGGGACCTGTCACATGCGCACGGCGCGGTCACGCAGTTCTGGACTGAATTTCTTGGGCATGTTCCGATTCTCCTTGCTGAGACTCGGAACGGAACCCAGGGCGCTTCATTGCTGCGGCCGGGTATGTTGCCAACTATGGCAACTGATTGGGCATTTGAAGAACTTGGGACGCGAGCATTTGAGCAGTTGTCAGTTGCCTTGGCTGTGGCGCTCCTCGGCCCCGGAGTCGAAGTCTACGGCTCAGGGACGGATGGTGGCCGCGAAGCTACCTATACCGGCGCCATCGAGTGGCCGGCAGTGGCGGGCGGAGCAGTGGGGCCGGACGAGGCATGGACGGGCTACACCGTTGTGCAGGCCAAGCAATGTGAGCGTCCCACCAGTCCAAGTCGAGACCTAGCATGGCTCAAGGGTCAGGTCCGCGGCGAACTCGATACATGGGCATCGGGGGAACGCAGTAAATTGCCGGATAACCTTCTGTTCGTGACCAATGCGCGCTTGTCGGCCAAGGACGTGACTGGTGGCATTGATGAGATCAAGAACTACATCTCATCGCAACTCGATCGGGATCGTGTCGATGGCGAAGGCAGACCCGTGGGGACTCTCCGCCGCCGCGGACTTGCCAAAGTTCATGTGTGGCACCGCGATATGCTGAATGCGATCGTGTCTGCAAATTCTTCGATACGTGACGCGTTTCCAGCTCTTCTCACTGTGGGCGATCTATTGTCTCGATTGACGACTCTGCATCCGGGGAAGATTGATCCTCAGCAGTTGGCCCCCCTGTTGGTTGACCATGCGCAAAGCACTCTTCGAAATGAACAGTGGCTACGATTTGATGAGGCTGGTGACACACCTGAATCTCGCCACCAGATCGATAAAGCCATCGTCGACCTGCCTGCGAAGTGCGACGGTCAGCGGATTCCTTCGTTGATCTCCGAGATTGTCAACCGCGCGGACCTGGTTGCCAGAAAAACGGTGTGGCAGTCGACCCGCCCTCGGCACTTGGTAATAACTGGAGCGCCCGGAAATGGGAAGAGTACCGTTGCTAAGTACCTCACCCAGGTCTATCGGGCGAATTTCATTCGCCGCGAAGCGAATCAAGACAGCATTATCGATCTGATTGAACGCACTGAGAAATCTCTCGAGAGGATCCGTGTATCCGGTCCAAAGAATCCCCGTTGGGCGCTTCGGGTTGACCTTGCAGATATGGCCAACGACATGGGGCCCTCGGGAGGTCCCAACATAAAGCGATGGCTTTCAGACCTGGTCACCAGGAGTACTGAGTTGTCTGTGGAGCCGGCCTCGTTGTCTGACTGGATGCAGGCTTGGCCGACCCTCCTAATATTTGACGGATACGATGAGGTGACGATGCCTCAGCATCGGCATCGCGTAGTTGACGAGATTACCGGACTCTTGGAGTGGTCGGATGCGAAGGATGCGGACCTCATGATCGTGATTACCACCCGCCGCACAGGCTACACCGAACGATTTATCCCTGACGAGTTTGATCAAATTGACTTAGATGAGTTAACTGCATCTGAGGCTGCTGAATATGCATCTCACATTACGTCGCAACGGCTCGATGGCGACCAAAACCATCGACTTCGTATTCTCGAGAGGTTCGATGAGGCTGCGAAGAATGCGGCAGTTGAAAGATTGCTCAGGACTCCGCTGCAAGTCCTTATAATGACCATAATTCTAGGTGGTTCCGGAGATCTGCCGACGACTCGCTATCAGTTATTCTGGAACTACTTCGACACCGTTTTTAAGAGAGAGGCGAACAAGAGCACGGCCAATAGATCATTCTTTCGTGATCATCGTTCAGCAATCGTTGAGCTACATCAGATAGTTGGGTTGATTCTTCAGATTCGCTGTGAGGAAACGGATGAGTCCGTCGCTAAAATGCCGCGGTCTGAACTCTTCGATATTGCCCAGAGGTATATGCGTGAAGATGAGCATGACGAGACGACAGTCGCTGCGTTTTCGGAGAGGATCTTTGACGTTGCCACGCAGCGTCTTGTTCTACTTACCGCAGACCAGAATGACACTGTTTCATTCGATGTGCGGAGCTTGCAAGAGTTGATGGCCGGGACTCGACTGGTTGGAGGTGCTGATGAACAAACCCGCGTTAACCTTGAAATGACTGCATTGAGTCCCCACTGGCGTAATACCTGGCTGTTTGCAGCGGGTAAGATGGCGAACGATAGTCGGCCCCGCCGACAGATGCTTCTCGAGATCGTGGAGACCTGTGACGATATCGGGAATTGGCCTGCATGGTTGTGCCCGACCGGTCCCGAGTTGGCTGCGAATCTCCTCGAGGACGGGCTCGCCGCCGACCGGCCCAAAGATCAGAAGCGCCTCATCGAAGTTGTCCTGCGTTGTCTGCAGGGGCCGCTGCCGTTGGAGCCTCGATCAGTGGCAAGTGCGCTGCAGCTTGCCGCTGCGCGGAGCCAAATCGACAGCCAACACATCCGAAATGCGATTCGCAAGGCGCTAGGGGCCACTGGAGAGCGTTCCGCCATCGCGAAGGTCCTCATGAAGTATGGGCAGTACGGGTTGGGTCCGATACCTGGGGCCTACACCGAGAAGGATCTCCAACGTGCAGTCGAGATGTGGACGGTTCGACTGCCTAAATTTCTCGACTTGCAGGAGGTTTCCGTCGCTGAGCTCATCCGGCCTACGTTCGACGAACTGGCTCCGGCCATCGAACCTGCAGAGGCGCAACTCGTCGAACGCGCAATGGAAGACCTCGAAGCGCTGAAGCTGTGTCGCACCAGGGAAGGTGATCTCTGGCCGATTGTTGACGCTGGTACCCGCGTCGCGCCGAGCCTCGATGAAGTACTCGATAGCAGCGAAGCTTCCGATCTCCTCAGGGTGTGTCTTGGGAGTCTTGGCCCTTCTGAAGACTGGGCAGCGTCCGCCGTAGTCACGCGCGTCGCTGCCGCGATGCGTTCTCGACGCGCCGTGGGAGCGCTGCTCTCTGGAGCGGAATGAACGCGCAGTCCGCTTCCAGCAGAGGCCATGTGGTGTCGGGGCCTCGCTGTCATGAGGACCTCCGAGTACACCACCGCGACTGGTCGTCGACGGCTGTGGTGCAGCCGCGCACTGCTCGATTGCGGGCTACGTCGTGGTGGCGTGGTCGATGTTTAGCATGCAGTCGGCATCTGGTGCCGGCCCAAGCCCCGCTAACCATTGAACGAGCGCCTAGGGGCGGGGCGTGTCCAGGCCGAACCCAAGGCGCAGATGCCAGTGTATGGTCAAGAGGGGTCCGAGTTCAGTGCTCGTTGTCTCTCAGTTTTGGCGAACCCACGCGAAAACTGCGAAGAGCGATGGCGATGCGGCGACGTGGATACCGCCTAACAAGGCGTTCCGTTGTACCTATGTTGCTCGCCAGGTCGCAATCAAGGCTCGATACCGGCGGTGGGCCACTAAGGCAGAGAAGTCCGCGATCGCCAGTGTCTTGTCGAAGTGCCCGCACCAGACATTGCCGAGCGACACTGAGGCGGCGAACCGGGTGTCGTGAGCAGCAGCGTCTAGGTTGATGATTAGCGGATGAGCGGCGGCCACCACCTGACCGGCAGGCCGGATCCCCCGAGTAGGTGCATGCTAGTGTCGCGTTTCATTAATTCGTGGCTGGTTGGGCCTTCTTGACGATTTCGTCGGCGGGTTTGGTCCAGATGAAGGGGTGTTTGCGGTCGTTCCAGCCGGCGATGAAGGCGCGGATCTTGGTGTTGAGGTCTGTGACGGAGGTGAAGATCCCGCGGCGGATGGCTTGGCGGTCGAGGATGCCGAACCAGACCTCGACGAGGTTGAGCCAGGAGGCGGAGGTCGGGGTGAAGTGCACGTGGAAGTTCTCGTGCGCGGCGAGCCAGGCCTTGATTTCCGGTGTCTTGTGGGTGGCGTAGTTGTCCATCACCAGGTGCAGGTTCTCGCCCGGGTAGGTGCGGTCGAGCTGGCGCAGAAATGCCAGGAACTCCTGGTGGCGGTGGCGTGGTTTGACCGCGGCGGTTACGTGCCCGGTCGCGATGTCCAGGGCGGCGAACAGAGTGCTGGTGCCGTGGCGTTTGTAGTCGTGGGTGCGGCGCTCGATCTGTCCGGGCTGCATGGGCAGCATCGACGCGGTCCGGTCCAGGGCCTGGATCTGGGATTTCTCGTCCACGCTGAGCACGATCGCGTTCTCCGGGGGTGCGAGGTAGAGGCCGACGACGTCGGTGACCTTGGCGACGAGTTCGGGATCGGTGGAGTACTTGAACGTCCCGGCCCGCCAGGGGTGTATGCCGTATTCGCGCCACGCCCGGGCGACCGTGGCGTTCCCGATCTTCAAAGGCCGTGCCAGCAGCCGTGAGGACCAGTGGGTGACCCCGTACTTCTTCGGCGGCGGGGCGAGGGTCGCCGCCACGACATCGGTGTGCTCGACCAGCCGCGGCCGGCCGGGCCGGGCCGCATCGGCCAGGCCGTCGAGTCCGTCGCGGAGGTACCGGGCCCGCCCCTTGACCACCGTCGCACTCGACGCCCCGGTCAGCTCCTGAATCCGCACATTCGGAAGTCCTTGCGCGGCA
>NZ_JBJURU010000030.1:4752-5942 GCF_046098115.1 Gordonia sp. VNK21
GCGCTGCCTGAGCTGCCGGACCGGCTACGCCCCTCTTGCGGCATCGACGCGGTCCGGTCCAGGGCCTGGATCTGGGATTTCTCGTCCACGCTGAGCACGATCGCGTTCTCCGGGGGTGCGAGGTAGAGGCCGACGACGTCGGTGACCTTGGCGACGAGTTCGGGATCGGTGGAGTACTTGAACGTCCCGGCCCGCCAGGGTTGTATGCCGTATTCGCGCCACGCCCGGGCGACCGTGGCGTTCCCGATCTTCAAATGCCGTGCCAGCAGCCGTGAGGACCAGTGGGTGACCCCGTACTTCTTCGGCGGCGGGGCGAGGGTCGCCGCCACGACATCGGTGTGCTCGACCAGCCGCGGCCGGCCGGGCCGGGCCGCATCGGCCAGGCCGTCGAGTCCGTCGCGGAGGTACCGGGCCCGCCACTTGACCACCGTCGCACTCGACGCCCCGGTCAGCTCCTGAATCCGCACATTCGGAAGTCCTTGCGCGGCAAGGGAAACAATCCTCGCCCGTTTCACCAGACCCGCCGGAGCCGTCGTCGACCGCAGAATCCTTTCGAGTTCGCCGGCATCGCCGTCACGGAGCGTCAGTGCGGGAGCGGGAGAATTCGCCATAACCAATTCTCCCGCCCCAACAATAATTTAGGAATTAACGACACGCGACACTAGGTCCTGCGCGGGACGCTGACCACGACGTGCTGTCAGGATCTTCAGTCTGTTCGATCCGCCCGGGCCCGACGAGGCATCGAACGAGCCTTTACCCGCTGTAGACCTCTGCGTCTACTACCGTGATCTGGTAGCCGCGCTGCGCGCACGCGAATCGGTAGTCCTCGAATTTCTGTGCGCTCTCACCAGTCACCGCATGGTCGGATCCATGGGAAGAGTCGGGTCCAGCGGAGAAACGCCGCTATGGAATCGTTCGTGGCACTGCCGGAGAAGAATGAACCACCCCAGGTTCTCTGCCGCTCCTATGCGGGCTGCAGCCTGAGGTTGAGGGCAGCGTAGTGGCTGTGTTCGTACTCGATGGGTGGGATGTGCCCGAGGTGTGAATGCAGCCTGCGATTGTTGTACCAGTCGACCCACTCTGATGTCGCGTACTCGACGTCGGAGATCGTCGCGAACGGCCGGGAATGGAAGATCGGGGTGCGGATGCACTCGGTCTTGTACAAGCCGTTGACCGACTCGACCAGAGCA
>NZ_JBJURU010000031.1:0-2562 GCF_046098115.1 Gordonia sp. VNK21
GTTCGGCGCTCCGACGGCATACACCACCGCATGATGGTGGGCCAACAGTTCGGAGTGGGACACATCCGATCCCACCTCGACGTTGAGGTAGAAGGTGAATCCAGACGATCGGCTCACTTCGTCGAAAAGCCGTGTGACCCGCTTGGTGTTCTGATGGTCGGGTGCGACGCCGGCCCGCACCAGCCCATAGGGCGTCGGGAGCCGTTCGAAGACGTTGACCCGTACGCCTGACTGGGTTAACAGTTCGTCGGCGGCATACATCGCCGCCGGGCCAGAGCCAACAATCGCCACCGTCAATGGATCCGACTCGCGTGCATCGACTTTCGGCGCGTCGATGACCGTCGCCAGCTTAGACGTCGGCGGGACCCTCTCGCCTGCGGGCCGATCCGGGTAGAACGCCGCGTTGAGGGAGACAAACGGCAATTGTTCAGGCCGCAGCTTTGCCTGCGGCGCTATCGCCCCGACCGGGCAGGCAGAGACACATGCGCCGCAGTCGACACACGAGACCGGATCGATGTACAACATCTCAGCGGTGGCGAAACCGGGTTCGTCCGGCGACGGATGAATACAGTTGACCGGGCAGGCGTACACACAGGAGGCGTCGCTACAGCACGACTGGGTGATCACATGGGGCATGACGCCGCTCCTACGCTACGGCGGACACGTGCTGGCGCTGCGGCTCGCTACGGTAGCGACTCGGCTTGCCATCGATCTTGCAGATCCGCCAAACGATCTTGGCGAGCGGATTGATCAGTCCCGTGTCGTGGCACAGCATCCGGACGTCACCGAACATGTCACGTAGCATTTGCCGCGACTCCGGCGAATTGAAGAAGACCTCCTTGCGCACCGAGCGCGGAATATCGAATTCCTTCCAGAACTCCCGCGGCGGAACCATGATCGCCGAACACAGCACGCGCATCATCACCGGCACAAACATCGACAACAAGAACCGCTTCCCCCGCGACAAATGCGGCACCCGCTTACGCAGGTACTCATGCGCGAACGAGATGTGCCGCGCCTCTTCAGCCACATGGATCGCCATCACCCGCTCCATGATCGGGTGCAGCTGTTTACCCTCACGCAGAACATTCTTCTGCGTATGATCGATGGGCTCTTCACCGGCGAGAATGCCGAACCAGAACGGTATCGGCAACGGACCCGCCATCAACGGGACCACCGGTTGGGACCACCTCAGCAACCGAGGCATCCCGGGCACGTCGACCCCGATGCGGTTCACCATCTCCTGGAACATCATGGTGTGGTTACACTCTTCGGCGGCCTCATGCAGGCAGTAGCGGTACTCGGGCGACCCGTTGGGCGTCCAGAACGCGTAGTCCATCAGGCCGCGGATCAGGACCAACTCGAAGTGCAGGCCGACCTTGGCAACGTTGGCCTGACGCCACATACCGATCTCGATCTGGCGCTCGACCGATTGCGCTTGATACCACGGGTGACGTCCGAGCGGATCGGTCCCCGGAAGGATCCAGCGCTCGTCATTGGGTGTCACCGCGAACTCGGGTGCATCCCAATCGATATCGATATAGGGGTTAAAATGCCGTCGCACTGACCCCTCAGACAGTGTGTTGAGCATGTCGGTGTACACGGTGTCGTCGAGCACATCCATATTGCTACGCCAACGATTGATGATGCCGGTTCTAGCCATAAGAAGCCTCCTCTGAGGTTGATATTTTCTACGGCTTTTATACGTACACGGTACCGCAGGTATCGGATATCGGAAATGCCCCGGTCGTGCGATGACCGAAACCGCCCCGACCAGGGCCGCGCGATAGGGAGCGGTTGCTGGCAAGACGGCTAACCAGCAAGACGCAAAGACGGCATGACGGCCTGGGCACGCGGAGCGTCGGACGGTGATGAAATCATCGAATTGTGCACATGTCAGAACAGACCGGGCGGGCGGGCGGTGTCGTCGTGCGCCGGTTGCCCCCGTGTCGCTTCGGCGGGCTCATTTTCCACCGGAACCGACACCTCCCTCAGGACAGTTCTTACCGCTGACAGCTGATCTTGACGGCTGATGGTGACCAGGTGATCGTAGGGGCCGCTCAACCGGCTACGACGCCGTCCTGGCCGAGCTAGATCGCCAAATCGGCCAACCACCGGCCGTCAAGCACCAAGTCCGGCTTTTGTTGGTGCACGAAGGCGGCAGCGAGGGGCTCTCGCTCTGGCACGGCGGCCCACACATTTCGTGTTCTCCGGCCCACTGGGACGACGGGCAAGACGACCCTCGGCCGCATCCTCGCAGCGGATGGGGGTCAATAGTGCTGCGCCTCGTGATCTACGGTCTATGCATGGTGGCAGCAGCTGTGAGATACGTGCCAGCCCGAGTCGCGCATACTGCTTTACAACGACCACGTACGCCGGGCGAGCTCGTCAATACACTTCGCACCGGGTCGCCGGCCAGGCGGCTACGGTATTCAACCGTCCTCGTCACTGGCTCTTCGTCGGGCATCGGCGCTGCGGCAGCTGAAGAGTTCGCCCGTCGTGGAGCCCACGTCTGGATGGTGGCGCGGCGTGCGCACAGCCTAGACGAGCTCGTCACGCGTA
>NZ_JBJURU010000031.1:2572-5025 GCF_046098115.1 Gordonia sp. VNK21
CCAACTTATGGCATCGGCGGACCGGCCGCTGGGCCACGCTTCACATAACTGCTCGAGCGGGCCGCATGCACCAGCAACATTTCGTCATACGCGCTGAGCCCGACCGTGCATAGAGTGTCGACGACGGTGGTACGTATCTGGCATCTAGTGCTCCGCGTCGTGATAACTGGGGGTAGGCGACGCTCCTACGCCGGCTCCCAGCAGAACGGGCAGCAGGGTCACCCGGCCTCTTGTGCTTTACACACCCGGCGGCACGGTCTCGCTCTCGGGGAGCGACGGCGGAAGCACGTGGTTGTTTTCGGCCTGAACCACGAACTGCCGGCCACCAACCGGCTAAACCGCTAGATCGAGCCGGTCCTGCCGCAGCATCGGCCAACTCGCCGGGGATGCTAGTGGACCAGTGGTAGTCGGCAGTTCTAGTCGACAGTCGCCATTCTTGACAGGACTCCCTCCACAGCCAAGGCCACCTTTTACTCGGGCGGCTTCGCTGTGCCCCCGTTGGCCGCGTGCTGCTGTGGCGGGCCCACCGGCCGTCAAGCACCAAGTCCGGCTTTTGTTGGTGCACGACGGCGGCAGCGAGGGGCTCTCGCTCTGGCACGGCGGCCCACACATTTCGTGTTCTCCGGCCCACTGGGACGACGGGCAAGACGACCCTCGGCCGCATCCTCGCAGCGGATGGGGGTCAATAGTGCTGCGCCTCGTGATCTACGGTCTATGCATGGTGGCAGCAGCTGTGAGATACGTGCCAGCCCGAGTCGCGCATACTGCTTTACAACGACCACGTACGCCGGGCGAGCTCGTCAATACACTTCGCACCGGGTCGCCGGCCAGGCGGCTACGGTATTCAACCGTCCTCGTCACTGGCTCTTCGTCGGGCATCGGCGCTGCGGCAGCTGAAGAGTTCGCCCGTCGTGGAGCCCACGTCTTGATGGTGGCGCGGCGTGCGCACAGCCTAGACGAGCTCGTCACGCGTATCCGGGCCGAGGGCGGCTATGCCGACGCCTGTCCGGCGGATCTCTCCGACACCGACGACACGGCTCGCCTGATCCAGCACGTGCTCGCCGAGTACGGCTGCCCAGACATCGTCGTGAACAACGCCGGGCGGTCGATTCGCCGCGAGGTCCTCGACTCGACGGATCGGCTGCACGACTATCAGCGCACCATGGCGGTCAACTACTTCGGTCCCGTGCAGCTGACGTTAGGGTTCCTACCTGCCATGAAGGAGCGCGGCAGCGGCCACTTCATCAACGTCTCCACCTGGGGGATCCCAATGGGCGCTATGCCCAAGTTCTCGGCATACGCGGGATCGAAGGCCGCGATTACCGCCTTCGGACGCAGCATAGCGTCGGAGTTGCGTGGCACAGGGGTCTCTGTGACGACCGTCTTCTTCCCGCTCGTGCGGACACCGATGATCGAGCCCACCAACGAATACCACCAAATTCCCGCGCTCACCGCGGTCGAGGCTGCGGACTGGCTCGTGCACGCGGCTGTGTATCGCGATCTGGAGGTCATGCCGCGAGTGGCACGGCTTCTCCGACGAGTGGGCGCGGCCTCGTCGAGAGTCGCGGACCGGCTTGTGGAACGTAATGCGCCCTGACGTGTGCCCCAGATGGTGGCCCACGGCGAGGTGATCAACTCGGCGAGGAGGGCCGATGTGCGACACGGGGATACCTGACTCGTCGGTGCGATCGGCCCGAGGCTCTGCTGCACGACGGTCCACTTAGCCTGGTCCCGCCGCCGGGCTGTCGGGGTGGTGCCCCGGACCTGCGATCTCGGCCAACGTGTCGGCACGACATATGCGACGCCACGCGCCACCCGACGATCATCCGGGAGTAGACGTCGGTAATGAAGCACACATACCCCACCCCGCACCAGGTCGGCACGTACGTCAGATCGGCACCCACAGATGATTGGGTGCGGTCGCGGTGAAGTTGCGTTTGACCAGATCCGGATGCCGTGGCGTATCTGGATCGGCTTTCGTGGTGCGCACCTGCTTTCCCCGGCGGACCCCTTCGATGCCGGCGAGCCGCATCAACTGGGCGACCTGGTCGCGGCCGACGGCGTGACCGCGCCCGGCGCGCGGCCGTCCACAGCTTGCGGTCACCGTAGACCCGGTAGTTGTCCTCCCCCAGCTGTTCAAGAGCCGGACCCATCACCCGCGTCACGTCGCGTCCGCGCCGACGGCGCGCGGGCCTTGGTCACGTAGTACGTACTCGGGGCCCACCGGCACCCCTGCTGAGCGCAGGACAGCACTAATGGGCTCGACCCCAAACCAAGCGGAAGTAGAACTCTGAAGCCCACACCGTGTGGAATCCGGTGCCGAGGATCGAGAGACCATATGTACTCACAGCATTCCTTCCGCTACAGGTCGCCGCCCGGCGCGCGACGCGGGAGATTAGTGCGTCGTCGGCGTATCGTCGTGGTCACTTACCTGCTGCGGAATAGCCGTCTCT
>NZ_JBJURU010000032.1:0-2338 GCF_046098115.1 Gordonia sp. VNK21
CGGCTCACCGTCCGCACGGTGCACCCTCCCTGGCCACCAGCTCGCCTCACCGAGCAATGCTGCTAACGCCGGGACGACAATCGTGCGGACGAGAAAGGTGTCCAAGAGTAACCCGATACCGATGATGAAGCCGATCTGCACCATCACGTCGATCGATCCCAGCATGAGTCCGAACATGCTCGCCGCGAAGATCAAACCGGCCGAGGTGATGACCGAGCCGGTGTATGCGACGGTGCGCAGAACTCCGAGCCGGGTATTGGCCACCGATTCCTCTCTGAGCCGGGAAACCAACAGCATGTTGTAGTCGGCCCCCACTGCCACTAGAACGATGAAAGACACCAGCGGGACCGGCCAGGCAATTTCATTGCCGAAAATGTGTTGCAGAACTAGGACACCGATGCCCAGAGCGGCTGCGTAGTTGAGAACGACAGTGGCCAGTAGATAGATCGGTGCGACGATCGCCCTGAGTAAGAGCATTAGGATCAGGCCGACTATCAGGAGCGTTCCGAATCCGAGTAACTTGAAATCGTACGCCAGAAGTCGTTGGATGTCGGCGTTGATCGCCGGGAACCCGGCGACAGATGCGCGCGCACCCTGCAGCGTGGTGTTCGGCATGGCGTCCTCGGCCACCTTCGACAGACTGTTCGCCAACGTCATGGCATCCGCGGTATACGGATCGTAGGCGGTCTGCACTACAAAGCGAGCAGTCTTGCCATCCGGCGAGATGAACTGGCGCGCCACTTGGCTGAACTGTTGATCCTTGAACGCGTCGGCGGGTAGGTAGAATCCCGTTGCCGAGTCAGTGTTGCCGATGTCCCGGGCGGGCGCGCGTAGCTGGGCGGCCACTTGAGACAGGCCCGCCAGCAGCTGTACGTTGCTGTCCACCAATGCGCTCACACCGCCGGACAGCTGTCGGGCCCCGTCGGCGAGCGCTCGGACGCCCGTCTGGAGCTGTGACAACCGACTGCCGAGGTCCTGGCCGTTGATCGTCTGCAGCGCGGAGTCGAGGACGTTCAATGAGCTCTGCAACTGCGCGAGGTCCGCCGTTCCCGGGCCCTCAACTCCACCGAGCTGGGTAGCGAAGTCCGCGAAACGACCGAGGGACTGGTTGTCGGCCAATGCGCGGATGTCCGAGGTCTGTGTCTGCAAGGCCGAACACTGCGGGATCTGGACGCACCAGGGAGCATCGAGTGCACTCAACACTGGTGCGACGGAGTCGGCAGCCGACTGTGCTTGTCGTGCCACTCGAGACAGCTCGGGAGCTTGTTGGGAAAACTCATCGAGTGCGGGCGCCGCAGCAGCCAGCTGATCGACGAGCGGACGATACTGGCTGAGCTGCTCGCCGGCCGACGAGGCCTGCTCGAGCAACCCCGACAGCGGCGCGAGGTTGGTGGTGATTTGCTCGTTCAGCAAAGCAAGACCGTCGGCGAGTTGTGAGGACCCGGTCCTCAGTAGCTCCAGTTCGCCCTTCCGCGACTGTGCGTCACCGGTCTGTTCGGTGATACCACTACCGATCTGGTCGTTCTGCCATGACAACTCAGCCTGCTCAAGCTTCTCACCCGTCGGGCGAGTCACCCCGATAACGCGGGTGACACCGGGAGTCTGCGCGACGCGCGACGCCATCTGTTCAAGATCGGCCAGTCCCTGGCCGGTGCGCATGTCTTTGTTCGACTCCACCAGAAGGAATTCGGAGATGATGGTGTCTTTGGGAAAGTGCCGGTTCAGCAGCGCGTATCCCTCGTTGCTTCCGGTGTCCGGCGGCTGACCTTCCCGATCGTCGTAGGTGATTGTCATGGTGGTCGCGATGAGGCCGAGAGCGATCAGTGCCACCAGGCTCACCGCGAGCAGCGGGACCGGACGCCGGATCACCCCCGTTCCCACCCGATGCCAGTACCGTCTGGTGAGGTCACGACGAGGTAGCCCCGCGCCACGCTTTGCCGCGAACGACAGCACGGGGGGCAGCAGAGTGACGGTTGCCAGGAAGCCGAAGGCGATGGAGATCGCGCACGCCGGGCCGAGCGTGTTGAACACGCTGAGCTTGGCGAACGCCATCGCCAAGAAGGCAAGGGCAACTGTCGTTGCGGACGCGAGCACCACGCGACCGATCGTTGCGTTGGCGTTCGCAATGGCCACGTCCGGGGTGTCACCCGCCCGGATGCCCTCGTGATACCGGCTTATGAGGAATACGGAGTAGTCGACTCCGGCGCCGAAGATGATTACTGTCATGAACATCGAGGTGAATTGAGACACGGGCATGCCCAAGTCGCCCAGACCCGAGAGCACCCCGCGGCCCACTGCCAGGCTCCTGCCGACCACCAGCAGCGGCATGAGAGCGGTG
>NZ_JBJURU010000032.1:2348-3887 GCF_046098115.1 Gordonia sp. VNK21
CGGACCAAGTGCAACGCCGCGTTCCCCCAGCACCGCAACCAGACCCAGCACCAACGCCAGCCGGAGCGTCACGATAAGGGCGTCGACCTCAGGCACTAGGCTGTCGTCAGCCACGCACCACGCGACCGATCGTTGCTGTGGCGTTCGCAATGGCCACGTCCGGGGTGTCACCCGCCCGGCTGCCCTCGTGATACCGGCTTATGAGGAATACGGAGTAGTCGACTCCGGCGCCGAAGATGATTACTGTCATGAACATCGAGGTGAATTGAGACACGGGCATGCCCAATTCGCCCAGACCCGAGAGCACCCCGCGGCCCACTGCCAGGCTCATGCCGACCACCAGCAGCGGCATGAGAGCGGTGAAGATCGATCGGTAAACGATCAGTAGGATCCCGGCGATCAACAGCACCGTGGCGAGCGTGATCACGACCAGATCGGTCTCACCCACCGCGAGCTGGTCGGTGAACGTGGCAGGTGGACCGGTCACCCGGACAGTTGTGTCGGTACCACTGAAGATTTCGTCCGTGGTGTCACGGACCGCTTCCACGGCGTTGGCAGCGTCCGGCCCGCCCAACGTCCCGGTGACACCGATAGGCAGATACCACGCCTTCTTGTCTTTGCTCAGCGCCTGACTCTCCGTGAGCGGGTCGCCGAGCAGGTCGCGGACTGCGATGACGTGTTCTGTGTCCGCACGTAGTGTGGTCACCAATTCGTCATACCTGGCGCGGGTGGTGTCCGAAAAGCCCTCGTCGTTCTCCATGGCGACGAAGACGGTGGTCTTGGCCCCCTTCTCATTGAACGCCTCACCCATCCGGTCGAGCGTCTGAAATGACGGTACGCCCGCGGGTATCGGGTCCACCGACTGCTGTCGGATCACGGACTCCAGCTGCGGGAATAGCACTGCGAGGCCGACCGCAACCACGACCCAGACCAACGCCACGACCCCCTTGCGCCGCAACGTGAACCAGGCGACCTTTTCCAGTACAGCGCTGTACTCACCGGTGCCGGCAGAACGCCTCGATGGACGGTTCCGGATGATCGACGGCCTGGCCACGTACAAATTTCCTCTCAGACTGGATTGTTGGGGGACGCCCCCAGGGCGGCTGCGCAGATCGGTCAGCTGTGATGTTCGCTCTCTGCTATCGCCTCCACTTCCTCCAGGGTGGTGGGGATGTGGTACGGCGGCCTGCTCGTGCCCGAGATGCGATAGCGATCCCAGAAATCAGGATCGCCCACGACGCACTCGGCGCGGCCCTCTGGTGTCACGAAGACAGCAACCGTGCGCCTGCCCGCGAGGAGGGCGTCGAGCGCATCGTTCTTGTCGATCCTGCCGTACCAGGTGTACAAGCCGTTGAGGGGCTGGAAATAGCCTTTGATTTTCACCTCGACAGCAATCTCCTTGCCGCGGCACACCAAGGTGCCCACGCCGGAGTAGTCGAGATCGTGGTCGTCAGACACGTAAAGCTCACTTTCTTCACATCAAGCCTTGACAAAAGAACACACTGGCAGTGACACTAGCAGTATCGGGTACCCAGAGTA
>NZ_JBJURU010000033.1:0-3385 GCF_046098115.1 Gordonia sp. VNK21
GTTCGGCGCTCCGACGGCATACACCACCGCATGATGGTGGGCCAACAGTTCGGAGTGGGACACATCCGATCCCACCTCGACGTTGAGGTAGAAGGTGAATCCAGACGATCGGCTCACTTCGTCGAAAAGCCGTGTGACCCGCTTGGTGTTCTGATGGTCGGGTGCGACGCCGGCCCGCACCAGCCCATAGGGCGTCGGGAGACGTTCGAAGACGTTGACCCGTACGCCTGACTGGGTTAACAGTTCGTCGGCGGCATACATCGCCGCCGGACCAGAGCCAACAATCGCCACCGTCAATGGATCAGACTCGCGTGCATCGACTTTCGGCGCGGCGATGACCGGCGCCAGCTTAGACGTCGGCGGAACCCTCTCGCCTGCGGGCCGATCCGGGTAGAACGCCGCGTTGAGGGAGACAAACGGCAATTGTTCAGGCCGCAGCTTTGCCTGCGGCACTATCGCCCCGACCGGGCAGGCAGATACACATGCGCCGCAGTCGACACACGAGACCGGATCGATGTACAACATCTCAGCGGTGGCGAACCCGGGTTCGTCTGGCGACGGATGAATACAGTTGACCGGGCAGGCGTACACACAGGAGGCGTCGCTACAGCACGACTGGGTGATCACATGGGGCATGTACGCCGCCCTACGCTACGGCGGACACGTGCTGGCGCTGCGGCTCGCTACGGTAGCGACTCGGCTTGCCGTCGATCTTGCAGATCCGCCAAACGATCTTGGCGAGCGGATTGATCAGTCCCGTGTCGTGGCACAGCATCCGGACGTCACCGAACATGTCACGTAGCGTTTGCCGCGACTCCGGCGAATTGAAGAAGACCTCCTTGCGCACCGAGCGTGGAATATCGAACTCCTTCCAGAACTCCCGCGGCGGAACCATGATGGCCGAACACAGCACGCGCATCATCACCGGCACAAACATCGACAGCAAGAACCGCTTCCCTCGCGACAAATGCGGCACCCGCTTACGCAGGTACTCATGCGCGAACGAGATGTGCCGCGCCTCTTCGGCCACGTGGATCGCCATCACCCGCTCCATGATCGGGTGCAGCTGTTTACCCTCGCGCAGAACGTTCTTCTGCGTGTGATCGATGGGTTCTTCACCGGCGAGAATGCCGAACCAGAACGGGATCGGCAGCGGCCCGGCCATCAACGGGACGACCGGTTGGGACCACCTCAGCAATCTTGGCATCCCGGGCACGTCGACGCCGATGCGGTTCACCATCTCCTGGAACATCATGGTGTGGTTGCACTCTTCGGCGGCCTCGTGCAGGCAGTAGCGGTACTCGGGCGACCCGTTGGGCGTCCAGAACGCGTAGTCCATCAGGCCGCGGATCAGGACCAACTCGAAGTGCAGGCCGACCTTGGCAACGTTGGCCTGACGCCACATACCGATCTCGATCTGGCGCTCGACCGCTTGCGCTTGATACCACGGGTGACGTCCGAGCGGATCGGTCCCAGGAAGGATCCACCGCTCGTCATTGGGTGTCACCGCGAACTCGGGTGCATCCCAATCGATATCGATATAGGGGTTGAAATGCCGTCGCACTGACCCCTCAGACAGTGTGTTGAGCATGTCGGTGTACACGGTGTCGTCGAGCACATCCATGTTGCTACGCCAACGTTTGATGATGCCGGTTCTAGCCATAAGAAGCCTCCCCTGAGGTTGATGTTTCTACGGCTTTTATACGTACACGATACCGCAAGTATCGGATATCGGAAATGCCCCGGTCGTGCGATGACCGAAACCGCCCCGATCCAGGGCCGCGCGATAGGGAGCGGTGGCTGGCAAGACGGCTAACCAGCGAGACGCAAAGACGGCATGACGGCCTGGGCCGCGCGGTCGCTACAGGCGCGTGTGTACAGGAATGGAACGTATATGTACACGCGGAGGGTCGGACGGTGTTGAAATCATCGAATTGTGCACATGTCAGAACAGAGCGGGCGGGCGGTGTCGTCGTGCGCCGGTTGCCCCCGTGTCGCTTCGGCGGGCTCGTTTTTCAACCGGAACCGACACCTCCCTCAGGACAGTTCTTACCGCTGACAGCTGATCTTGACGGCTGATGGTGACCAGGTGATCGTAGGGGCCGCTCAACCGGCTACGACGCCGTCCTGGCCGAGCTAGATCGCCAATCGGCCAACCACCGGCCGTCAAGCACCAAGTCTGGCTTTTGTTGGTGCACGAAGGCGGCAGCGAGGGGCTCTCGCTCTGGCACGGCGGCCCACATATTTCGTGTTCTCCGGCCCACTGGGACGACGGGCAAGACGACCATCGGCCGCATCCTCGCAGCGGATGGGGGTCAATAGTGCTGCGCCTCGTGATCTACGGTCTATGCATGGTGGCAGCAGCTGTGAGATACGTGCCGGCCCGAGTCGCGCATACTGCTTTACAACGACCACGTACGCCGGGCGAGCTCGTCAATACACTTCGCACCGGGTCGCCGGCCAGGCGGCTACGGTATTCAACCGTCCTCGTCACTGGCTCTTCGTCGGGCATCGGCGCTGCGGCAGCTGAAGAGTTCGCCCGTCGTGGAGCCCACGTCTTGATGGTGGCGCGTCGTGCGCACAGCCTAGACGAGCTCGTCACGCGTATCCGGGCCGCGGGCGGCTATGCCGACGCCTGTCCGGCGGATCTCTCCGACACCGACGACACGGCTCGCCTGATCCAGCACGTGCTCGCCGAGTACGGCTGCCCAGACATCGTCGTGAACAACGCCGGGCGGTCGATTCGCCGCGAGGTCCTCGACTCGACGGATCGGCTGCACGACTATCAGCGCACCATGGCGGTCAACTACTTCGGTCCCGTGCAGCTGACGTTAGGGTTCCTACCTGCCATGAAGGAGCGCGGCAGCGGCCACTTCATCAACGTCTCCACCTGGGGGATCCCAATGGGCGCTATGCCCAAGTTCTCGGCATACGCGGGATCGAAGGCCGCGATTACCGCCTTCGGACGCAGCATAGCGTCGGAGTTGCGTGGCACAGGGGTCTCTGTGACGACCGTCTTCTTCCCGCTCGTGCGGACACCGATGATCGAGCCCACCAACGAATACCACCAAATGCCCGCGCTCACCGCGGTCGAGGCTGCGGACTGGCTCGTGCACGCGGCTGTGTATCGCGATCTGGAGGTCATGCCGCGAGTGGCACGGCTTCTCCGACGAGTGGGCGCGGCCTCGTCGAGAGTCGCGGACCGGCTTGTGGAACGTAATGCGCCCTGACGTGTGCCCCAGATGGTGGCCCACGGCGAGGTGATCAACTCGGCGAGGAGGGCCGATGTGCGACACGGGGATACCGGACTCGTCGGTGCGATCGGCCCGAGGCTCTGCTGCACGACGGTCCACTTAGCCTGGTCCCGCCGCCGGGCTGTCGGGGG
>NZ_JBJURU010000034.1:0-1328 GCF_046098115.1 Gordonia sp. VNK21
TCGGTTCGGGCAGCACCTACCACGGTCTCGGGGGTGTCGTGATGGGCAGTGCGGCAAGCCATTACGGCGAGGTGAAAGGCTATTCGAATCTGTTCGTGATGGACGGCTCACTGCTTCCCGGTGCGGTCGGTCTGGTCAACCCGGCGCTGACCATCACCGCGATGGCCGAACGCAACATGGACCACTTCCTGGCCACCCGCTGACCCCCGCGAGCGTCTCGAGCGGTCAGACGGTGATACGTTTCTGCTCGCCGACGCCGAAGAAGCCGTCGACCTTCAGGGTGACGCCGTCGCCGTTCAGGGTGCCCTCGTACCAGCCGTAGGGGGCGTAGTAGGCGGCCAGGATCTTTCCCGGGCCGACGTGCATCGTCGAGCGCACCGCCGGATGGAAGACCACGTCCACGGCGCCGTCGTGGTCGCGGATGAGCCAGCGGCCCCACGGTCCGTCGGGACGCTCCACGGCGACCGGCGGCAGCCGGTGAAGCCGGTTGCCGATCCAGAGCGCGTTCTCGTTGTTCACGGCCGGGTCCCTGATCTGGTTGGCGGTGAGGTTGAAGCCCTCCACCTGGCCGAGATCGGTGCGGCGCAGGCCGGTGACCCAGTCGTAGCGCAGCGGCCGGGGATAGTCGCCGTGGTGGTCGTCGAGCACCAGGAAGCCGCGGTCCTCGGCGAAGCCGACCTGCTGTCCGCCGATCACCAGCGATCCGGTCATCGGCATCATCACCTTGTGCGAGTACAGCGCGCGGTCGTCGGAGAAAGGGTGCACCACAACGAGATTCGCCGCATCGTCGGGGCCGCAGTCACCGCGGACGTGCAGGCCCATGGCCGGCAGACCCCGCTTCCCGGGGTGGGCGGCGTCCACGGTGAGCCGTCCTCGCTCCAGGTGATTGCCGATGTCGATCCGGAACTCGCCGACCCGTCCGCGTGACGAGGTGCCGAGCAGGCCGTGCGCCACCGCGAGGGTGGGTGCGGGCACCTTGGTCTCCCAGCGGGTGATGGTCTCCTCATGCTTGTTCACCGCCAGCACCTGCAGCAGCCCCACCGACTTGGCGTTGTAGACCGCGCCGAGCACGAACCAGTCGTCGTCGCCGAGCTGGAAGGCCTCCCACTCCTTGAGCCGCAGATTCCGCGCGAAGCGCCGGGGACGGTCGAAGATCCGCCGTGCGCCGGCGTCGAGCGGGTTGATCGTGGGGATCGGCCCGTCGTAGGTGCCGAAGTTGTAGCGCCCGTCGGTGACCAGCGCCGACGGGGGAGCGGTGGGCGCCGGTGGGTACACCGCACCGGCGGGCTGGGAAGTCTGCGATCCGTTCATCTCGGCTATGACGGTAG
>NZ_JBJURU010000034.1:1338-3064 GCF_046098115.1 Gordonia sp. VNK21
GCGGCCCCACGGTCCGTCGGGACGCTCCACGGCGACCGGCGGCAGCCGGTGCAGCCGGTTGCCGATCCAGAGCGCGTTCTCGTTGTTCACGGCCGGGTCCCTGATCTGGTTGGCGGTGAGGTTGAAGCCCTCCACCTGGCCGAGATCGTTGCGGCGCAGGCCGGTGACCCAGTCGTAGCGCAGCGGCCGGGGATAGTCGCCGTGGTGGTCGTCGAGCACCAGGAAGCCGCGGTCCTCGGCGAAGCCGACCTGCTGTCCGCCGATCACCAGCGATCCGGTCATCGGCATCATCACCTTGTGCGAGTACAGCGCGCGGTCGTCGGAGAAAGGGTGCACCACAACGAGATTCGCCGCATCGTCGGGGCCGCAGTCACCGCGGACGTGCAGGCCCATGGCCGGCAGACCCCGCTTCCCGGGGTGGGCGGCGTCCACGGTGAGCCGTCCTCGCTCCAGGTGATTGCCGATGTCGATCCGGAACTCGCCGACCCGTCCGCGTGACGAGGTGCCGAGCAGGCCGTGCGCCACCGCGAGGGTGGGTGCGGGCACCTTGGTCTCCCAGCGGGTGATGGTCTCCTCATGCTTGTTCACCGCCAGCACCTGCAGCAGCCCCACCGACTTGGCGTTGTAGACCGCGCCGAGCACGAACCAGTCGTCGTCGCCGAGCTGGAAGGCCTCCCACTCCTTGAGCCGCAGATTCCGCGCGAAGCGCCGGGGACGGTCGAAGATCCGCCGTGCGCCGGCGTCGAGCGGGTTGATCGTGGGGATCGGCCCGTCGTAGGTGCCGAAGTTGTAGCGCCCGTCGGTGACCAGCGCCGACGGGGGAGCGGTGGGCGCCGGTGGGTACACCGCACCGGCGGGCTGGGAAGTCTGCGATCCGTTCATCTCGGCTATGACGGTAGCGCGTGCGCGGCGTCCCGGCAGCGGCTCGGCCGGCTCTCGACATCGATCTTACTCGGTAGTAAGGTGACGCCCATGGCGATCAACCTTGAGCTTCCCGAGAAGATGGACGCGACCGTCGAGCGGGCTCACCTCGCGGCCGAGCACATCTTCCGGCCCATCAGTCGCAAATACGACCGGGCCGAGCACGAATACCCGGCAGAGCTCGACGAGTTGGGCCGGCTGGCCAAGCAGTCCGGGGGCGCCGAGAAGAAGTCCGAAGGCGATGCCGCCGGCGACGACACCGTCAACGGAGCCAATCTGCGTGCCATCCTCAACATCCGTGAGCTGAGCTGGGGTGATGTGGGTCTGGCGCTGTCCATCCCCGGTCAGGGCCTGGGCAACGCCGCGATCGCCGCGGTGGCCAACGGCGACCAGCTCGAGAAGTTCGGCGACGTCTGGGCGGCCATGGCCATCACCGAGCCGAGCTTCGGCTCGGACTCGGCCGCGGTGTCCACCACCGCGGTGCGCGACGGCGACGACTACCTCATCAACGGCGAGAAGATCTTCGTCACCTGTGGTTCGCGCGCCGACCACGTGGTGGTCTGGGCCACCCTGGACAAGGCGGTCGGCCGGGCCGCCATCAAGAGCTTCGTGGTGCCGATGAACGCCGACGGCGTCACCGTGGTCCGCCTCGAGCACAAGCTCGGCATCAAGGCCTCCGACACCGCGGTGGTGCGCTTCGACAACGCCCGGGTGCCGGCGGAGAACCTGCTGGGCACCCCGGAGATCAACGTCAAAAAGGGTTTCGGCGGGGTGATGCAGACCTTCGACAACACCCGTCCGCTGG
>NZ_JBJURU010000035.1:0-2766 GCF_046098115.1 Gordonia sp. VNK21
CGACATCCGGTTGAGTCAGGGCATGGCGGTGAATTACACGTCCGCCAGCGCGCTGGGGCCGACGGCACTCGAGGTTGTCGACCCTGGGCGGGGAGCGCTCATCCGTGATGGTGGCAGTGTCTATGTGAGCAAGCAGCAGTCCGAACAAACTTCGGTATCGACCCTGATTCGAAAACTTTCCAAGCTGGTCAATGCTCTCGATCAGCCAGCGTTCAATTCTGTGGTGAAGTTTGTGGTCGACGATTCCCAAACGTTTGCCGACACCGGCAAACTCATGTTCCAGATCGCGCAGCTCACTCGGGACGTCCAACAGCGGCCAGTGGGCCAGGATTTGGCGATCGCGGCAGACCTGTCCGAGGGTGTTGCCGACTTCATGAAGCCGTTCATTCCGGGCATCCTCATGAACGTCGACATCGCGGACTTCTTCGCCACCGACGAGGCCATCAAACAGACCAAAGGCAACCTCAACGACACCGGCGAGGTCCTGTTCGGCGGACTCGGAGGACTGTTGAGCAAAAACTACCCGGCGTTGAGTTCACTACTGGACGTCGGCCTCGATTTGGCGAGGCCGGTCGCCAGATCGGCATCGGGGCTCGCGCGGACCGTTTACACCATCCCGCAGATCCTGGACAGCATCGACAAGGCCGCGCCACAGGTCGGGGAGCGAGTGCAACTTCAGGTCGCCCTGATAGTGCAGACCTCACCTGCGCTGCAGAGCGCGCTTGCAGCAGGAGGACCGAGGTAGATGAAGCTCAAGTCGTTAACTCCCACCATCATCAAGATCGTCGCGTTCACCGCAGTCATCGGCGTTCTCACCTACGTGATCATCGCCATCCTCGAACCCAGCTCGGACGGAGCGAGTTCTGAACGATCTGCGGTCTTCTCCGATGCATCCGGGCTCAAGCCTCGCGACGGTGTGCGGTCGGCAGGGGTCAAGGTCGGTTATGTGACGGCGATCGACCTGAAAGGGGCCACGGCGGTCGTTCATTTCCAACTGAACGACGACGTCACGATCACATCGAACACCACCGCCGCCGTGCGTTATCAGAATCTTCTGGGACAGCGATATGTCGAATTGATCGGTGCGGAACAGGGAAAAACACAGGGGGCACTCACACAGGTGGCGCTCGACAAGACTGTTCCCTCATTTGATGTGTCCACCTTGTTCAACGGGTTCAAGCCGGTGTTCGACACGCTTAACGCCAACGAGATCAATGAACTGCAGGCCAACTTGTTGCGCGTTGCTCAAGGTGATGGAAGGGGTATATCGCCTGTTCTCAAGCAGGTCGCCAACATCACCGCCTACGGGAACCAGCGGTCTGAGATCATCACCAATATTGTGACGAGTCTTGGCCAGGTCTCCGACCAACTCGAAGGCCGCTCAGCGGAGATGGTCGAACTCGTCGACAAGCTGGGATCGATCGTCGACGCCTTCAGCCGCGTGAGTGACCGGCTGCGAGAGTCGCTACGCGAGGTCAACCGGTCCATGTCGAAGACGGTCATCACCGGCGAGCAACTTGAGTCAACGTACGACCAGAGTTTCGCGACGATCTATCAGCGTCTGGCGCGAGAACCCGGGGAGTTATCGTCGCCGGTGTGGTGGTGGTGACGGTGGTGGTCGGTCTGGTGATCGCCGGGGCCGTGTATATCTCACCGCCCGGTCAAAAGGTGTACTCGGCCCAACTGGTCAACACCGGCGGGCTGGAGTCGGGTGATCAGGTGCGTATAGCGGGGATAAGACAAGGGAAGGTGTCGTCGGTGGACCTCACGGGAACGGTTATCACAGTCAAGTTCCGACTCGACGACTCGGTGTCGGTCCGTTCGGATGCTACCGCAGCGGTTCGCCTGATCACGCCGATCGGCGGGCGAGTTCTCGATCTGGACCCAGGGTCAGGACCGACCGCGCTGTCAGGGGCAATCCCCCTTGTTCAGACATCGAGTACCTACGACATCTCGAACACACTCGAGACGACGACGCCGGTGTTCCGTGATGTGAACGGCGTCGATCTCCGTCAAACTGCGTCGCTGCTGCAGAATGCGTTCTCCGACGGCAACACAAACATTCCCGACGCACTGAGGAACACCAGCAGTTTGATCGACCTTCTAGAGCGACAGTACGGTCAGCTCGACAAAACGGTCGCTCTATCGGATGAATACGTCAAAGCTTTCGCCGACCAAAAACAGGTGCTGGTCGACTTTCTCCGTCAACTCAGCTTCCTGGCCAGTACGCTGGGACCTGATATTCAAAACGTCCGCGACGGGTTCGACTATCTCAGGCGTCTGTTCAAACTTCTGACGAGGCCGCTCGTGGCGTACCGCGATGGGATCGAACCGTCCGTGCAACAGTTCAAGACGCTCCTGGACAAGGTGTCGACAGAGCTGCCGGGCTACTCCAACGCCCTGACACAGGTCGATCAGATCACTCAGCGCCTCGGCGTCCTCCTCCAGGCGCCGGTCGGTGCGCCGGCCACCCCAGAACCAGAGGTTCGTGTGTGCATTCCGAGTGGTGACGACAAATGCTGACCACCTGGGTCCGAAGACTGCTGCTCCTGATCGCCGTGGTGGTTGTGGTGGTCGCTGGTATCGGGATAGGGCGGACGGCGTCCGACGACACGCGCGCCCTGTGCGCAGAGTTCACCGATGCATCGGGCGTCTTCAAAGGCAACGCAGTCGCCATGCTCGGCAAGAAGGTGGGCAGCGTCGTCGGGGTGCACCAGAATGAAGGTCAGTCCGGTGTAAGGATCGACATGCGGATCGACAAGAGCG
>NZ_JBJURU010000036.1:0-2091 GCF_046098115.1 Gordonia sp. VNK21
GGCCCGCCACATCACGTTCGCGCGGCTGGAAATGGTGGAGGGGATGCAGCGTCGCGGACGCATCTCGCGCGCTTGGCATCGAGGCACGCTGGCGGTCATTGCGAACTTTGCGTACCCGTTGCTCATCAATCCGAAGGTGTACCCCGCTGTCGGAATCAACCGTCTGCGCGGGCTGTGGGCGCAGCAGACGAGCCCGAACTATCGCGTCAACTTGCAGTTCATGTCCGAGCCGATGATCCGGTTCTTCCACGAGGCCGGGATGATGGAGGGGAAATTCACAATGGCGATGTGGCGCGCAACGCGCAGCCTGCCCGACGACCTGCGCTAACCACACCCGGCCGAGTCCACGCGGCCGCTAATCCGTCTCTCGACCCTACGCCCGGATCTCTCTGGGCTCAGACGGATGCCTCACATCTGCCTGCCACGCGTCCCGCGCCGAGCAGGTCCGTTCGCTCTACTCTTTGATCAGGAGACCTTCACTCAATGCCGTCTTCCAACACCAAGCGCGCGCCGCGCGCCGCCACGGCGACAGACCCGGGAACGACCGAACCCATCACTACCAAGGTGCTCATCATCGGCAGCGGCTTCTCCGGCCTCGGTATGGCCGTGCAGCTCCGCCGACGCGGGAATAACGATTTCATCGTGCTGGAAAAGGCCGACTCCGTCGGTGGGACGTGGCGCGACAACACCTATCCGGGATGCGCGTGTGACGTACCGTCACTGATGTACTCCTACTCGTTCGAGAGCCGCGGTAGCTGGTCGAAGGTGTGGTCTTCGCAGCCCGAAATCGAGCAGTACTTGAAAGAGATCTCCGACAAGCGTGGTGTCACTCAGAAGATCCATTTTGGGCAGAAGTTGGTCTCCGGATACTGGAGTGAGTCCGAATCTCGGTGGCACCTGCGTACCGAGTCGGGCCGGGAGTACATCGCGCAGTACGTCGTGTCCGGTGTCGGCGCTCTGCACATCCCGAACTATCCGAACATCCCCGGAATCGATGAGTTCGCCGGCCAGGCGTTCCATTCGGCAAAGTGGGACCACACGGTGGACCTCCAAGGCAAGCGGGTGGCCGTCATTGGCACCGGTGCCAGCGCGATTCAGTTCGTGCCATTCGTGCAGAAGGAGGCCGGCACACTCACGGTCTTCCAGCGAACCCCGGCTTGGGTACTTCCACGCAAGAACTTCGCGGTGCCGACGGCACTTCGGACCGTGCTCAGCAAGATCCCGATTACTCGCCGCCTCGCTCGGTGGTCGGTCTACTGGGGCGCAGAGAGCCTGGCCTTCGGGCTCAACGGCCACTCCAACCTTATGCGACCAATCGAAAAGGTGGCGAAATGGAACATCGAACGTTCCATCACCGACCCCGAGCTACGCCGAAAGCTGATGCCGTCCTACCGCATCGGATGCAAACGCATCCTGGGATCGAACGACTATTACCCTGCACTCGCCGCGCCCAACACGACAGTGATCAGCGATCGGATCGAAAAGGTCACCGCGGATTCGATCGTCACCGCTGACGGCGTGTCACATCCTGTAGATGTGATCATTTACGCCACCGGGTTCCATGTCACAGACGGATTCGATCAACTCGCCCTCAAGGGCGCCCGGGGCGAGGACTTGCCGTCGCACTGGCACCGGACGGGCATCAACACCCACCTCGGCATCACCACCGAGGGCTTCCCGAACCTGTTCTTCCTGCTCGGGCCCAACACAGGTCTTGGACACAACTCTGTGGTGTTCATGATCGAGCAGCAAGTCAAGTACGTCCTCAAGGCCATCGACGCCGTCGAGAGTCGCGGAGCGCAGCGTGTAGATGTGCGGCCCGAGATTCAAGAACACTTCAACAAGGACATCCAGCGCAAGCTCGCCAAGGGTGTATGGACCAACGGCGGATGTACGAGCTGGTATCTGGACTCGCAGGGTGTCAACCGTACGGTGTGGCCCGGATTCACCTGGCAGTACTGGCGAGCGACGAAGGACTTCGAGCCCGCCGAGTACGAAATCGCCTGATAATCCCAAGCCGTAGGTCATCGAGAAGTGAGTATCCGACAGTGAGTAGTTCGACAGCAGGCAATTACGCGACCCCGGTCGCAG
>NZ_JBJURU010000037.1:0-1866 GCF_046098115.1 Gordonia sp. VNK21
ATCGGAATCCGCTCGGACACCTGGTCGCGAGCGAACTCGAGCAGTGCTCCGGTCATCTTCGACTCGAACAGGCCCGGAGCGATCGCATTGACGGTGATCCCCGGGGCGAGCTCGGCCGACAGCTGCTGGGTGAGGAGGTGGACTCCCGCCTTGCTCGCGGCGTACGAGAAGTTGTTGTAGCCGCGTTCCGGCGCGCGGAGTCCGTCGATGCTGCCGATGTTCACCACCCGTGCCGGGTCACCGGGCACGCTCGCCGCCCGCAGGAGCGGAAGCAGCGCCTGCGTCAGGACGAAGACGCCTTTCAGATTCACGTTCAGGACTTTGTCCCAGCCCGAGGCCGGGAAGTCGTCGATGGGCGCACCCCAGTTGGCACCGGCAATGTTGATCAGCAGGCGCAGTGCGCTCTCCCGATCGGTCAGATGTGTTGCCAGGGCGTACACGCCGTTGACGGCGCCCAGGTCGGCGGTAAAGGTGCGGGTGTCGCCGATCGCGGCGAGTTCGGCGGCAGTCGCATCCAGTTCGTGCTGTTAGCGGCTGCACACGTACACGCGCGCGCCGCGCCGCAGCAGGCCCTCAGTGATCATGCGGCTGATACCGCGGCTGCCGCCGGTGACGAGGGCGGTGGTTCCCGTCAGGTCGAAGTCGGGGGTCGAGCTCATGGGAGTCTCCTTGTGAGTGGGGTGGGGATCAGTGGATGCGCCGGCCGGAGATCGCGGCCGATCGCCAGGCGCTGGATCTCGCTGGTGCCCTCGTAGATGGTGAAGATCTTGGCGTCACGCGCCCACCGTTCCACCGGGAAGTCGCGGGTGTAGCCGTTGCCGCCCAAGATCTGGATGGCCGACGACGTCGCACGTACCGCGACCTCGCTGGCCTTAAGCTTCGACATGCTGCCCTCTGCGTGGGGGAAGCCGGTCCCGCGACGCATCATGGTCGAGCGCGGGTGCGCTCGCGCTGGTGCTGGTGATCGTCTGGCTCGACATCTCGACGAATGTGTGGAGCGAGGTGGTGATTCTCTCCGGTCTCGCCGCCGGTCTGGTCACCTTCATCCTGACGGTGATGGTGCTCGACAAGGTGGTGTCACGCTCCACCGAGCGGCGCTGGGCGCCGGTGACCCGGCTGGCGCTCTCCGAGTTCCTGCACGCGCTGGCCGACGACGAGCTCAGTGAGATCTCCCGCGGGCACATCGTGCCCCGCACCCTGCCGGTGCTCTCAGCCCAGGAGGCGGCGGCCGACGGTGGCCTGCACCGGCTGCGGCTGCAGGTGGTCGACGAACGCGCCCGGCTCACCGACACCCTCAGCCGATGGTCGAGCTTCCTCGCCTCGAGCAGCTCCAACGAGACGGTGCTGTTCCACATCGCCGACATCGCCTCGAGCCTCGACGACGTCCGGGATGCTGCCCTGGAAGCCGAGCACGATCCGAGCGAGGCCCGCCTGACCGTCCTGCGGACTCACATCGACGCCGTCAACGCACGGCTCGCCGCCCTGGAGGCGGAGCTGCGCACCCGGCTCGCCGCCGTCGCCTGAGCGTCGAATGCGTCAGCGGTGGGCGGACACACCGCCGTCCAACGGGATCACCGCGCCCGTGACGTAGGTACTGGTCGGCCCCGCCAGGTAGGCGACGAGGCCGGCGACGTCGTCGGGAGCACCGATCCGCCCCATCGGAATCCGCTCGGACACCTGGTCGCGAGCGAACTCGAGCAGTGCTCCGGTCATCTTCGACTCGAACAGGCCCGGAGCGATCGCATTGACGGTGATCCCCGGGGCGAGCTCGGCCGACAGCTGCTGGGTGAGGAGGTGGACTCCCGCCTTGCGCGCGGCGTACGAGAAGTTGTTGTAGCCGCGTTCCGGCGCGCGGAGTGCTGTTAG
>NZ_JBJURU010000038.1:0-1725 GCF_046098115.1 Gordonia sp. VNK21
TGACCACCGACGACGGCCGGAAGGCGTGCCGGCGGCCGCGCGCGGCCCCCAGGATCTTGGCCGACGGCAGCGGCGCCCCTCGAGGCTGTGCAGGCCGGCCCCGGCGAAGGTCCGGTGCTTGATCACCGCGCGCCCGTCCAGATTCTCCACGTCGTTGTCGGTCCCGAAACCGAAGTAGGAGTCCTCCGCCTTGGACGAGGCGTAGACCCGGCTGCGCTGATCGCGGCTGAACGGGCGCTCCTCGTCGTTGGAGGTGACGATGTACTGGCGCAGTTCCGGGCCGAAGCGCTCGAGGATGAAGCGCAGATGCCCGACCACCGGATAGTTCCGGACGATGGCGTGCTTGTTCTGCACCGGGTCGTGCACCACCAGGCCGCCCAGGAGCGCGCTGCCGCCGGCCGCCAGCCGGCGTGCCCTGGTCACCCGATCGCCCCAGCCGGCCCGCCGGTCGGCGCCGGTGAAGCGCCGGTGAACGAGATCCGTTGCAGCACAGTCGCACTCCTCAGTGAGCGATGGGGCACTCACCGCGACGGTACTCGCCGGCGGAAGTTAATTCAAAAATCGTTGAATTATCTTCACGCGGTATTCACCAGGGTTACGGCAACGCGCCGGCGGGAGAATTCACGGCAGCAAGCCGACAGTGAGTTCACGGCAGCAAGCCGACAGGAGAATTCACGGCAGCAAGCTGCCTAGCGCCCAGGCGACCATTGCGACGCTCGCATGCGGCCCGCTGCGCAGGTGCGGCGGCAGCACCGACGCGTCCACCACGTGCAGGCCCGCCACACCCGGGACACCGCCGAACGGGTCGAGTGCCTCCCCGAGCGGCAGGCTGCCCAGCGCGTGCTGGTTCATCCCGATCACCGGGTCGATCTCGATCGAGCCGGGCTCCACCAACTCCGCGAACTCCTCACCGCCGAGCATCTCCACCACCCGCCCGGCGGCGGAGTGCAGCCGCTCGAGCGACTCGGCCGTCGGCTCCCCCAGGTCCAGTCCGTCCGGCCCGAAGGACCCGGCCACCGGCTCGGCCAGGTCGGCGACGCCGATCGGCACGCCGCGCAACGGCTCACCGTCAATGAACCGGCCGAAGTCGTCGCCGTAGCAGCGGACCTCCAGGCCGTCGGCGGTGTGGAGTACCGACTGCAGCAGCGCCCGCGCAGACAGCGGCCGGCGCGGCGTGAACCGCACGAGCAGTTCGGCGTGCTCATGGACCGTTACGTGAGACTCGCCGATCCCGCTGCGCCGCAAGAGCTCTGCGGTCCCGAGGGTGCCCGCGGCCAGAATCACCGTCCCGGCGGCGAGCTGCCGGTCGCCGCAGTCCACGCCGACGATGCGGCCGTCGCGCTGCACCAGCCGCTGCACCGTCAGACCGCCCTGCACCGGCGGACCGCCGGCCATCGCCAGGACGTGCGCTCCGGTAAAACGGCGGCCGCGCACCCGGTTGCTGCGCACCCGGTTCACCCCCACCACCGGCCAGGCGCCGCCGGCGGCGAGCTGCCCGCGGGAGAGCCAGTACTGCTCAAAGGCCCGCGGCAGGTCGCCGAGCTCCTCGTCCGACGGCGCCGAGACGTGCAGCAGGCCGCCGCCGTCGTCGCCGCCGTCCACCGCGTCGTAGGCGGCCGCGGCGAACACCGGCCACGGCCCGGGCCAGTCGACCAGGTCGGTGACGTGCGGGCGCAGGAAGTAGCCGCCGTTGATCGCCGCGCTGCCGCCGGCGCCGAGCCCCCG
>NZ_JBJURU010000039.1:0-1350 GCF_046098115.1 Gordonia sp. VNK21
TGAATCCCATGATCATCGGCTTCGGGGGTCGAGCGCCCCCGCGAAGAAAGTCGTGGCCGCCTGCAGGATCGCGACGTCTTCACGCAGACGCTTGTTCTCGGCCTTGAGGCGCTTGAGCTCGGCTGATTCCTCGCTCGTGGTGCCCGGACGGGCACCGGCATCGATATCGGCTTGGTTGATCCATCTGCGGACCGTTTCCTTTCCGACACCGACCTGCCGAGCGATCGCCGTCGCGGCCGCCGTGGGATTCGGATACTCCTGACCGTGCTCGGCGTACAGGCGCAGCGCCCGGGCCTTCACCTCTGGGTCGATCTTCTTGGGCATGATTGTCATCCTTCCTGACTCAGAAAGGAACGGCATCAAACCTGGGGCGGTTCAAGCAGCGGATGATCCGCCCGCAACTCCCACACTACGAACACCACTGTGGCCACCACCCCCAGCCCGAACCCGGCGACCACCACGGGATCCGACCAGCCGCGTACTGGGGCTTCGATGATGGCGAGCACCACTAGTCCGACCGCGAACACCACCGCGACCGATCCCATCACATCCATCAACGGCGGAGTTTCCTGGCGGGATTCAGGAATGGTGAAGGCACACAACAGCAGAAACACCCCCACCGCGGTCAGGCCGACGAAGATCGACTGCCACGACCAGTAGTCGAGCAGCAGCCCCGACCCGAGAATCCCCAGCAGACCCCCGGACCCGGCGACCCCCGCCCAGATCCCGACCGCGCGTCCCCGCTGCTGCTCGGGGAATCCCGCAGTCAGGATCGACAGCGTGGACGGCATCATGAACGCCGCCCCCACCCCGGCCGCGGCCCTCGCCGCGATCAACCACCACGGGGTCGATACCAACAGTGGCACCGCCGAGGCCAGCGAAAACAGCGCCAACCCCACGATCAGCACCGCCCGCCGGCCGTAGCGGTCACCCAGGGCCCCGGCGGGCAACACCAGACACGCCAACACCAGCGTGTACCCGTCGACCACCCAGGTGAGCTGGGTTTGCGTCGCCCCGGTGGCCACCGCAATGTTCGGAAGCGCGGTGTACAGGGCCGCCATTGAGGCGACCACCAGGGCCACCGACAGGCACGAGACCACCAACGTCCACTTCTGCGCCCGCGACAGCAGTACTCGATCATCGGCGGTCATGCAGCCACCTCCACTTAACGCTACAGTTGGTAGCGTTCCACTACTATGAGTAGCACAACGCGGGGTGCGGGGATAGTGCCTGCGGCTGATCCGAGGGCACAATTACGAGGTGGGCGAAGAAAGGATCAACCAGAACACCGACGACGACGAGGACCGGCTCGTGGATCCCCGCAAGGCACGCTCACGCGCACGACTGCTC
>NZ_JBJURU010000004.1:0-41362 GCF_046098115.1 Gordonia sp. VNK21
AGAAGACCACCAAGGCCGTCGCCGAGCTGCTCGACATCGCCGCCGTCGACTTCCTGGTCCTCGGTCAGGGCGAGACCTGCACCGGCGACTCGGCCCGTCGCGCCGGCAACGAGTTCCTGTTCCAAATGCTCGCCCAGCAGAACATCGAGCAGTTCGACGAGCTCTTCGCGACTGCGCCGAATCAGCGCAAGAAGATCGTGGTGACCTGTGCGCACTGCTTCAACGCTCTGGGCAACGAGTACCCGCAGATGGGCGGCGAGTACGAGGTGGTCCACCACACCCAGCTGCTGAACCGCCTGGTGCGGGAGAAGCGTCTGGTGCCGGTGGCGCCGATGGAAGGCCAGCCGGTCACCTACCACGACCCGTGCTACCTGGGCCGTCACAACAAGGTCTACGACGCTCCGCGTGAGCTTATGGCCTCCACCGGATCCACGCTCACCGAGATGCCCCGGCACGGCGAACGGTCCATGTGCTGTGGCGCCGGCGGTGCCCGCATGTGGATGGAAGAGCAGATCGGTAAGCGCATCAACATCGACCGCGTCGACGAGGCGCTCGATGTGCTCGCCACCACCCCGGAGGCCGGGGAGTCGGGACCGACCAAGAAGATCGCGACCGGCTGCCCGTTCTGCCGCGTCATGCTCACCGACGGTGTCACCGCGCAGACCTCCGGCACCGACCAGGAGGACAAGGTCGAGGTGGTCGACGTCGCCCAGATGATCCTCGAAGGCGTGCAGCGCGGGCGCCAGGAGGTCAAGCGCGAGGGCAAGATCACCCACCCGATCCAGTCCGAGCTCGCCCCGGCCCCCGAGCCGGAGCCCGAACCGGAGAAGGCAGCCCCGGCCAAGGCCGCGGCTGCGGCACCGGCGGCGCCTGCCGCCAAACCCGCCGCCGGCGGTCTGGCCCCGAAGGGCGGACTCAAGAAGCCCGGCGGTCTGAAGAAGCCGGGCGGCGCCCCGAAGCCGGGCGGCGCTGCGGAGCCCGCCGCGGAAGCGGCGGCGGAGACCACTGCGGCGAACGGATTGAAGAAGCCGGGCGGGCTGAAGAAGCCCGGCGGCATCAAGAAGCCCGGCGGTGCTCCCAAGCCCGGCGGCGCAGCACAGCCGGCTGCCTCTGAGGCTCCGGCCGAGGCGGCAGCGGAGAGCGCGACCGCGCCGAACGGCTTGAAGAAGCCGGGCGGGCTCAAGAAGCCCGGCGGTATCAAGAAGCCGGGCGGCGCCCCCAAACCCGGCGGCGCAGCGCAGCCGGCGGCCGAGGCTCCGGCCGAGGCGGCACCGGCCGCCGAGGTCGCCGAGACCGCACCGAACGGCTTGAAGAAGCCCGGCGGCATCAAGAAGCCGGGCGGCGGACTCAAGAAGCCGGGCGCTGCTGCGAAACCGGCTGCGGCGGCTCCGGCCCAGCCGAGCGACGACACCGCCGACGCTCCCGCTGAGACGGCCCCCACCGCGGCGGCCACCACCGAGGCCACCGAGGGCAAGGCCAAGGGCTTCGGTATGGGCGGCGGCCTGAAGAAGCCGGGCGGCGGGCTCAAGAAGCCCGGTGCCGCGAAGCCCGCCCCGGCCCCGGCCGCGCCGAGCGCCGAGCCGGACGAGGAAGTGGCCGAGACCATCGAGGCCGTCGATCCGGGTGCCGCCGCCGAGGCCGAGGCCGTCCAGGCTCAGGCGGCCGAGGTCGAGGCTGCCGAGGCAGCAGAGGCGGAGGCGGCAACGTCGGCAGCCGCGACGACGGAGGCCACCGAGGGCAAGGCGAAGGGCTTCGGCATGGCCGGCGGCCTGAAGAAGCCGGGCGCCAAGAAGCCGGGCAGCAGCCCGGCGAAGGCCGCCGCGGCGCCGGTGGCCGAGGAGGCCCCGGTGGACGAGGCTCCCCTGGACGAGAATCCGGCCGATGAGGCACCGGCGGAGGACTCCGCGCCCGAGCCGGATGCGGCCGAGACCGCCGACGAGGCCGTGACCGCGGCCGTCGAGGCCGAGGCTGCAGAAGAACAGGCCGCCGAAGAAGGGGCTGCAGAAGAAGGGGCTGCCGAAGTGAAGGCTCCGTCGTCGGAGGCCCCGACCACCGCAGGCACCGCCGGTAAGGCCAAGGGCTTCGGCATGCCGGCCGGCAAGAAGCGTCCCGGCCAGAAGTAGCCCGGCGATCTCGCTCTGACTCGACCTCCGCTGCTATCAAATAGCAGCGGAGGTCGAGTCTGTGGCACCAGCGCCTCGTCGTGCGCCTGTGGACGGGCGGTCTCGCCATCCACAGGCGGCGTCGCACTACCCCGGTTATCGCGTCGCAGTCCCGGCCCGCGGCGACCATCGAGTCATGCCCACGACCGACGACGCTCCACCGGGCCGGGACGCTGCGCTCGGCGACCTGCTGTTCCGGCAGGACGGGGTGATCGCCCGTCGGCAGGCTCTGGCTGTGGGCTGCTCTCCCGAGTTCATCCGTTGCCGTCTGCGCCGGCGAGAGTGGGCCAGGCCGGTCCCCGGCGTCTACGTCACGCACACCGGTCCGCTCAGCTGGCGCCAGCGCGCCTGGGTCGCGATCCTCGACCTCTATCCGGCCGCGCTCGCCGGACGGTCCGCACTCACCCCGGGTGTCGGGGCGATCCACATCGCCGTCGCCTGCGAGCGCCGCGCACCGCGCCGGCCCGGAGTGGTCGTCCGGCGCCGGTCCCGGCTGCAGGAGAGCGTCGACTGGCACCTGAGCCCTCCGCGCCTCACCGTCGACGAGGCCGTGCTCGATCTCGCCGGTCAGGCGGCGACCGACCACCTGGCCGTCGCCGTCCTCACCGATGCGGTGGGCCGTCGGCTCACCACCGCGGACCGGATCCTGGCCGCGGCACGCCGCCGGCCCCGGCTGCGCCGGCGTGCATTCCTGCTCGCGGTCCTGCACGACATCGCGGCAGGCACCTGCTCGGTTCTCGAACACCGCTATCTGACCGACGTGGAGCGGGCGCACGGCCTGCCCGTGCCGCGTCGGCAGGCACCGACGACAGTCGGCCGCCACGGTTTCCGGGATGCGGACTACCCGGACCTCGGGGTGGCGATCGAACTCGACGGACGGAGCCGGCACGACGGCCCCGGCGCCCGGGACCGGGATCTGGAACGCGATCTGGATGCGGTTGCCGGTGCGGGCCGGACGACGGTGCGCCTGGGTCCCGGGCAGGTCTTCGACCGACCGTGCCTCACCGCCGCCAAGGTGGCGGCGGTACTGACCGCCCACGGATGGACCGGAACACTCGAGCGATGCCCGCACTGCCCGGGCGACGGCCCGGTCCCGCAGCCCTGAACCGCACCGGGATCCCGGACAGCACCGTCAGTACCGTCGCCTCAACCGTCGTCCTCGGCGTAGCCGACGATCAGCGGCGCATGATCGGACAGCCGTGCCTCGGGCGCGGGCTCCTTGTCGACGTGCACGTCCAGCGCCCGCCGCGCCAGGCCGGGGGTGGCGAGCTGGTGGTCGATGCGCCAGCCGACGTCCTTGACGAACGACTGTCCCGCCCAGCTCCACCAGGTGAGCGGGCCGGGGGCGTCGCCGTGCAGGGCGCGCACCACGTCCACCAGCCGCCGCGGCCCGGTGATCGACCCGAACCAGTCGCGTTCCTCCGGCAGGAAGCCCTCCATCTTCCGGGCCGGGCGCCAGTTGGTCACGTCCTGCGGCAGGTGCGCGATGTTCAGGTCGCCGATCAGCAGGAACTCGCGGCCGCTGCGGAGCGCGGTCCGCCGGTTGCGGTCCAGCTCGCGCGCGAAGGCCTGCAGGAAGCCCATCTTCCGGGCGTACTTGGCCCCGCCGTCGGGTCGCTCGCGCATCGATCCGGGACGCTGCAGTTCGGCCGGGAGGCCGCCCTTGGGCAGATACAGGCAGGCCACGGTGAGCGGCCGGTCGGCCAGATCCACCTCCAGGTAGCGCCCTTCGTGGGCGAAGGCACCCAGCCCGCGGGCGGTGGGCGCCAGCACGGACCAGCTGCGCACCGCCGCCGGCGCGGTCCTGGTGAGCAGCGCGACCCCGTTGCGGCCGGGAATGGAGCCGACGTCCACCGACGCCGTGTAGCCGTCGAAGGTGCCCACGTCGCCGGCCCCGCAGCGCAGCTCCTGCAGTCCCACCACGTCCGGGCCGCGTGATGCCAGCCAGTCGTCGAAACCGCGGCGGCGGGCGGCCCGGATGCCGTTGACGTTGAACGAGGCGACCGTGAAGCGGCTCATGACCACCAGACTGCCGCACCGGTCTGCGGGCAAAGGATTTGCCCCGGCTGACAGAATGGAACCCGTGAGCCGACCGCATGTATCGCACCAGAACCAGGATCTGCGCATTCTCGAGCAGTCCGACCGATTGCAGAACGTGTGCTACGAGATCCGTGGCCCGGTGCACGAGCATGCGGCCCGGCTCGAGGCCGAAGGCCACCGGATCATGAAGCTGAACATCGGCAACCCGGCCCTGTTCGGCTTCGAGGCGCCCGACGTGATCATGCGCGACATGATCCACGCGCTGCCGTATTCGCAGGGCTACTCCGAGTCACGCGGGGTGCTCTCGGCCCGCCGCGCCATCGTCACCCGCTACGAGCTGATCGACGAGTTCCCGTACTTCGACGTCGACGACGTCCTGCTGGGCAACGGCGTCTCCGAGCTGATCACCATGACCATGCAGGCACTGCTCAACGTCGGCGACGAGGTGCTCATCCCGAGCCCGGACTATCCGCTGTGGACGGCGATGACCGCGCTCTCCGGCGGCACCCCGGTCCATTACCGGTGCGACGAGGCCGCCGACTGGAATCCGGACATCGCCGACATCGAGGCCAAGATCACCGACCGCACCAAGGCGATCGTGGTGATCAACCCGAACAACCCCACCGGCGCGGTGTACTCGCGCGAGGTCCTCGAACAGATCGTCGAGGTGGCCCGCCGGCATTCCCTGCTGATCCTGGCCGACGAGATCTACGACAAGATCCTGTACGACGACGCCGTGCACACCAGCATCGCCTCGTTGGCGCCGGACATGCTGGTGCTCACCTTCAACGGTCTGTCCAAGGCCTACCGGGTGTGCGGCTACCGGGCCGGCTGGGTGGTGCTCACCGGCCCGAAGGGCCACGCGAAGGGCTTCATCGAGGGCCTCAACGTGCTGGCCTCGACCCGGTTGTGTTCCAACGTGCCCGGCCAGCACGCCATTCAGGTGGCGCTCGGCGGGTATCAGTCCATCGACGCGCTCTGCGCGCCGGAGGGCCGGCTCTACGAGCAGCGCACCGTCACCTGGCAGAAGCTCAACGAGATCCCCGGTGTGAGCTGCGTGAAGCCGCGCGGCGCCCTGTACGCCTTCCCCAAGCTCGACCCGGAGGTGCACCAGATCCACAACGACGAGCAGTTCGTCCAGGATCTGCTGCTCAACGAGAAGATCCTGGTGGTGCAGGGGTCCGGCTTCAATCTGCCCGATCAGCATCACTTCCGGATCGTCACCCTGCCGTGGAAGGACGATCTGACCGAGGCCATCGAGCGGATCGGCAACTTCCTCTCCTCGTACCGGCAGTAACACCTATCTCCGGCCTCGCACCCGGCGCCGAGCCCAGTTCAGAGGCCTGGATACCACCCTCTAGCCAATTACTGTTACTGCCGGTAACGTACATTTGCACCACACCTTCGAGGGAGCGTGCACATGGTTGTCTGGAATCGATCGACGGTCTCGACCGGAGACGTCGAACTCGCCGTTTTCGCCGCCGGTGATGCGGCCGAGCAGAAGGACCGGCCGACGGTCGTGCTGGTGCACGGCTGGCCGGACACCCACCACCTGTGGAACCACGTCGCCGACGGCCTGTCCGAGCACTTCCGCGTCTTCGCCTACGACACGCGCGGCTACGGCGAGTCCACCGTCCCCGACGCCGTCGATGCCTACCGGCTCGAGTACCTGGCCACCGACCTGTTCGCGGTGCTCGAGGCCGTGAACCCCGACGGCACCACCCACGTGGTGGGCCACGACTGGGGTTCGGTGCAGACCTGGGAGGCGGTCACCACACCGGGTGCCGACGAGCGGATCGCCTCGTTCACCTCCGTCTCCGGCCCCAACCTGGACTACCTCGGCGAGTGGACGCGCAGCAACCTCGCCGCCCCCACCCCGGGGAATCTGGGCCGCGCGCTGTCTCAGGTCGCCTCCTCGGCGTACACCGCGTTCTTCCAGCTGCCGGTGCTGCCGCAGGCCTTCTTCCGCACCTTCGGCTCGGAGCGCAACTGGGCGCAGTTCCTGCACGCCGTCGAGGGCACCCCGACGGAGAACCTGGACTTCGCGCCCACCCTGCGCGAGGACATGGTCTCGGGACTGCGCTTCTACAGCGCGAACATCCGCCGCAAGCTGGCCGCACCCGATCCGCGTCCGACCCTGGTGCCGGTCCTCGAACTGGTCAACGAGCGTGACATCGCGCTGCGTCCGGCGATCTACGAGCACACCCACAGCCATGCCGCCAAGCTGTGGCGCAAGAACAGCGCCACCGGACACTGGCTGCCGTACACCAATCCCGGGTACCTCATCGACTCCGCTCGCGAGTTCATTGCGCTGATCGAGAACGGGACGTCGTCGGCGCCCAACACCATCGACCGCGCCCGGCTGCTCGGGCCGCCGCCGGCCCTCGGCGGCAAGCTGGCCGTGATCACCGGCGCCGGCAGCGGTATCGGCCGGGAGACGGCCTACCGGCTGGCCGAACTGGGCTGCGAGGTGGTGCTGGCCGACATCGACGCGGGCGCGGCCGCCGAGACCGCCAGCGAATGCAAGGCCAAAGGCGTGCTGACCGCCTCCTATGCGCTCGACGTGGCCGATGTCGCCGCGGTGACCCGCTTCGCCGAGCAGGTCCGGGCGCAGCACGGCGTCCCCGACATCGTGATCAACAACGCCGGCGTGGCCGTCGCGGGATCGGCGCTCGCCGCCTCCGACGAGCAGATCGACCGGCTCTTCGACATCAACCTGCGCGGCGTGATCAGCGGCAGCCGTGCCTTCGGCGCGCAGATGGTCGAGCGCGGGGTGGGCGGCCACATCGTCAACCTCGCCTCCGCCGCAGCCTTCACCCCCTCCCGGGACCTGGGTCTGTACGCCGCCAGCAAGGCCGGGGTGCTGATGTTCTCGGAGTCGCTGCGCGCCGAGCTGGCCGAGCACCGGATCGGGGTGACCGCCATCTGTCCGGGCATCGTGCACACCAACATCACCCGCACGACCGCCTTCGCCGGTTCGGACGACGAAGCCGCCGAACAGGCCCGGATCGACGGTCTGTACGCCAAGCGCAACTTCACCCCCGACCGGGTGGCCGACGACATCGTCAAGGCCGTGCAGAACGACAAGGCCGTGGTCCCGGTGACCCCGGAGGCCAAGATCGGCTACCGCATCTACCGCTTCGCCCCGTGGGCGTCACGGATGGGTGCACGACGGAAGATCACCAGGTGAGGAGCTGACCATGACTACGAAGAACACCGGCGTCTCCCCCATCGAGGCCTCCCGCACCTCCCACTCCGACCCGCAGACCGACCCGGGCAAGGTGGAGCTGCACGCGCGCAACGTCCACTTCGACCTCTCGCAGGCGCCGCTGCACTGGATTCCGGGACACCCGGTGGCCTCGAACTTCATCAGCGTCCTGAACCTGATGCTGCCCGAGGGTGAGCGCTGGTTCGTCCAGACCTTCAACGAGGCGCTGCCGCTGGTACAGGACGACGAGCTGGCCGCCGACATGCGCGGCTTCGTCGGGCAGGAGGCGATGCACGCCGAGGCGCACGACAAGGCCGTCGAGGAATGGCTGATCGGGCACGGCATCGACGCCACCGGTTATCAGAAGCAGATGGAGTGGATCTTCCGCAAGGCGCTCGGTCCCCGCGAGGGCGGCACCCCCGAGGAACGACGCAAGCATCTGATCGAACGGCTCTGGCTGATCGCCGCGGTCGAGCACTACACTGCGATCCTCGGCGACTTCGCCCTCAACTCGCGCTGGGCCGACGTCGGCGCCGACCCGAACATGACGGACCTGTTCACCTGGCACGGCGCCGAGGAGGTCGAGCATCGGGCCGTCGCCCACGATGCGGCCTCCTACTTCGCCGACAGCGCCTTGCGCCGGGCCCGCGCCATGAGCGTCGCACTGCCCGTGCTCGCCGTGCTGATCGTCCGCGGCTTCCGGTTCATCATGAAGTCCGACGACTCGGTCCACTACTCGATGATCGGCAAGAACCTCGAGTACTTCCGCGGTGCGCGGGCCGGTGTGCTGCCCAAGATCCGGCATCTGCTCGGCGCCACGTTCACCTACTTCCGGCCCGGCTTCAAGCCGACCGATATCGGCGACACCGCGCAGGCGGTGGCGTACCTGGCGTCCTCTCCGGGAGCACGACGGGCCGCATGACTCCGGTGGACACCATGAATCACGTCTTCCATCCGCACACGACCGACCTGGAGACCGAGCCCCCGCATCTCTACGGCCGCTGGCGACGGGATCCCTTCATGCGCTTGCTCACCGGCCTGGGCAAGGTGTGGTTCCCGTTCTGGAGTCCGCTGGCGCCGCTGTACGAGACGGCGGTCGCCGATCATGTCCAGCAGCTGACGATCGTGGGCCGGGAGGTGGTCGCGCTCGACGAGAACGTCATCGCGCTGACCCTGGGCGCGGCCGACGGATCGATACTGCCGGAATGGCATCCGGGCGCGCACCTGGACCTGCATCTGGCCTCGGGCCGGATGCGGTCGTACTCGCTGTGCGGGGATCCGGGCGATCGCCGGCACTACCGGATCGCGGTCCGCCGCATACCCGAGGGCGGCGGCGGATCGATCGAGGTGCACGACACCCTGCGCGTCGGCGACACCGTGACCGTCAAGGGACCGCGCAACGCCTTCCCGCTGGCTCTGCCCGGCTACGGGTCCCCGGCCAGGAAACTGCGTTTCGTCGCGGCCGGCATCGGGATCACGCCGATCCTGCCGATGGTGGCCACGGCCGAGCGGCTCGGCCTGGAGTGGTCGATGATCTACAGCGGCCGCAGCGCCGAGTCGATCCCGTTCATCGCCGAACTCGCGCGGTACGGCAGCAAGGTGACCGTGCGCACCGACGACGTCGACGGGCTGCCGACGATGGCCGAGCTGACCGGACCCGAACCCGAGTCGGGACTGGCCGTGTACTGCTGTGGGCCGGTGCCGATGCTCGAGGCGCTGCGTCGCCATCTGGACGGCCGCCGTGACGTCGAACTGCACTTCGAACGGTTCTCGCCGCCGCCGATCCTCGACGGCACCGAGTTCACCGTGCGGCTCAACTCGACCGGCGAGACCATCACCGTGGCCGACGACGAGTCGGCGCTGACCGCGCTCCGCCGGGTCCGGCCGGGCGTCCCGTACTCCTGTCAGCAGGGGTTCTGCGGCACCTGCAGACTGCACACCACCGCCGGCGAGGTGGATCATCGGGACAGCCTGCTCACCGAGCCCGAACGCGAGGCGGGCTACTTCCTGCCATGTGTGTCCCGGTGCAGCTCGGCGCAGCTCGACGTGGACGCCTGAATCCGCAGCCGACCCCGAGCCGGACCGGCGCGCTGCGCCGGGTGCGATAATCGGCCCCATGACCGAATACCGGATCGACGATCTGGCGCGCGCCGCGGGCACCACCACCCGCAATGTGCGGGGATATCAGGACCGCGGTCTCATCCCGCGCCCGCAGCGCCGCGGCCGGATCGCCATCTACGGGGACCACCACCTCGAACGGCTCAAGGCGATCAACGGCCTGCTGCGGCGCGGTTTCACCATGTCGCACATCGCCGAGTTCTTCACCGGGGTGCAGCGCGGTGAAGATCTGGCCGCCGTGCTGGGGTTGAAGGGTCTGGTCACCGAGCCGTGGGGACGCACCCCGTCGGCCATGATCAGTGCCGGCGAACTGCGTGAGAAGCTCGGGAGCAGCGACCCCGAGCTGTTCGGCGCGCTGATCGAGCTGGATCTGATCGTCCCGGCCGACGAGGGTGAGCCGCCGTCCGAATACCTGATCAAGGACACCGAGACCATCGACGCATACGTGGAGCTGATGGAGATCGGCGCCCCGCTCACGTACATCCTGGGGCTGCAGCGGCGGCTCGACGAGGATCTGGCGCAGGCGGCGCGGACGCTGATCTCCGCGGGCCGGCGCGCGATCACCGAGGGGCGTTTCGACGGCTGGATCCCGGAAGGCCACGACGAGGAGGACTGGGCGGCCACCTTCATCGGGCACCTGCGCCGGACCGGCCGGGTCACCGCTCACAATTCGCTGAACCGGGCGCTGGACAAGGAACTGTCCCGCCAGCTCGACGACTATCTGAACATCGCCCGGCAGCGACGCCAGCAGCCGGAGTCCTGATCCGGATCGGATCGGGTAGCCGAAGCGGGCGCCACGCCCCTCAGCGCTACCCGATCGGGTCCGATGACCCGGCGGCGGACTCGCAGCCGCCACATCTCCACGTCACGACGCCCGCCTCACGATGCCCACCTCGTGATCGCCGGCTCGTGATCTCCCTCCGAGGTCCGCCACCGTTCTTCCACCCTTGTCAGATCTCCGCGATTTCTGTACATATGTACATATCGAGTTGAGGACGTACCGTGAGCGACGCGAAGAAACCCGGCCGGCGCCAGCAGATCGTCGATGCGGCCGCCGAACTGCTCTGCTCGGGTACCGGCGGCCGGCTCACCCACCGGCAGATCGCCGCGCACGCCGGGGTCCCGCTGGGATCGACCACCTACTACTTCACCGACCTCGACGACCTGATCGCCGCGGCCCTGGCCGAGCTGGCCGCCCAGATCGACGACGAACTGAGCCGCACCGCCGACCGGGTTGCCGCCGCCGGGGATCCGGTGAGCGTGCTGGCCCAGACGTTCAACGACTATCTGACGGACCTCGACCAGGTCCGCACCGAGACCGCCATCTACGTCGCCGGCCTGCAACGCCCGGAGCTGCGCGAACTCAGCCTCCGGTGGTTCACCGGCCTGGTCGATCTGCTCAAGCGGCACACCGACCCCGCGACCGCGACCGCGATGGCGGTCTTCGTCGACGGCGCCACTCTCTACACCGCCCTGCACGACCGGCCGCTGCCGCCCGAGCTGATCGAGCACACCACCACCCTGCTGCTGGCCGCCGCCGGCAGCGCACCCTCCGGAGTTGCAGAGTGACCAGAAGAACCGCACCGGATGCGCCCGGCGCACGCCGCAGCCGCCCGCCGACCGGCAACGACGACGGATCCCTGAGCACGCCACTGCCGGCCTGGCGCCGGTGGACGGCGCTGGCCGTGCTCTCCCTGGCACTGCTGACCGTGGTGATGGATATGACGGTGCTCAATGTGGCGCTGCCGTCGATCAGCGCGGAGCTGCGGCCCTCGGCCACCGCGCAGTTGTGGATGGTCGACGCCTACTCACTGGTCCTGGCCGGTCTGCTGGTCACGATGGGCGCCCTGGCCGATCGCTGGGGCCGCCGCCGGCTGCTGCTCGCCGGCTTCGCGGTCTTCGGCCTCGCCTCTCTCCTGGTGCTGTGGGCGTCGTCGCCGGCGGCCGTGATCGCGCTGCGTGCCCTGCTGGGCCTGGGCGGCGCCATGATCATGCCGAGCACCCTGTCGATGCTGCGGGTGATCTTCACCGACCTGCGGGAGCGGACCCTGGCCCTGGGTATCTGGGCGGCGGTCTCGGCGGCCGGTGCGGCGATCGGCCCGATCGTCGGCGGGCTGCTGCTCGAGGCGTTCTCCTGGCATGCGGCGTTCCTGGTGAACGTGCCGCCGATGGCGCTCGCCTTCGTCGCGACCTGCCTGCTGCTGCCCGAATCGCGTCTGCGCAACCCCGGCGGCTGGGATCTGCCGGCCTCGCTGCTCTCGATCGGCGGCATGGTGGCGCTGGTCTGGTCGATCAAGGAGTTCGGCAAGCGGTACGTCGCCGACGGCCTGGCCAATCCGCCGGCCTGGCTGGCGCTGGCCGCGGCGGTGGTCCTGCTGACCTGGTTCGTCCGGCGCTGTCTGGTGCGCGACGATCCGCTGCTGGACGTGCGGCTGTTCACCCGGCCGCAACTCACCGCCGGCGCGCTGGCGGCACTGTTCTCGATGGTGGCGATGGGCGGCGGGCTGCTGCTGCTGGCCCAGTGGCTGCAGCTGGTGCAGGGGCACAGCGCCCTGCAGGCCGGCATCCGGCTGCTGCCCTTCGCGGCCGGCGCGGTGGTCACCTCGGTCCTGGCCCGCTGGCTCGCCGATCTGCTCGGACCGCGGCTGGTGGTGATGCTCGGGCTGTGGCTGCCCGCGCTCGGCATGGGGTTGTTGTGGGCCGCCCCCGATCCGCTCGGCTATCCGTGGGTGGCCGCGGCGATGGCGCTGCAGGGCGCCGGCGCCGGGTCCTTGACGATCGCCTCGGCGATGATCATGGGCGGCAGTCCGCAGAAGCGCGCCGGGAACGCGGCCGCCATCGAGGAAACCGCGTACGACCTGGGCAATGTCTTCGGTGTCGCCCTGCTCGGCACACTGGCCGCCGTCGTCTTCAGCGACCGGCTCGGCCCGGCGGTCCCCGGCGCCGACGATTCGCTGGCCGCGGCCCTGGAGATCGCCCGGGACACCGGCTCGCCGCAGCTCGCTCAGCAGGCGATGACGGCGTTCACCGAGTCGGTGAGCCGGGTGGGTCTGTTCGGCGCGGTGCTGCTGGCCCTGGCCGGGATCGCGGTGTACGCGCTCACCCCGCGCGATCTGGACATCGACGTCCAGCACTGATCGGCATCCTGCCCGGTCAGGCCGCCGAACCGATTAGGCTCGGCAGCGTGACCTCCCCGCATACCCGTCCGGTTCCCGCCGAACGGCTCCTCGATCTCGTCGACGACGATGCCGCCCTCATCTCGCCGATCTTCGTCGGCACGCCGGAGTCATTGATCGACGCGCTGGAGGACGGCCACGAGCGACTGTCCGGGGTGCGGGTGCACAGCATGGGCGAGTACCGCGAACGCGCATACATCCGCGGAGAGTTCGGCGACCGGCTGCGGCACGTCGACTACTACCTGGCCGGCGGGACCCGGGAGGCCTTCCGGCGCGGACAGTGCGATCTGGTGCCCAACCACTTCTCCGAGATGCCGCGTCTGCTGCGCCGGCTGCCCAACCCCAAGACGGTGATCGCCGGCGCCTCGCTGCCCGATGCGCGCGGCTACTTCTCGCTGGGCACCAACGCCGACTACTGCGCCGCCCTGATCGGCGAGGTCCCGTTCTTCCTCGAGGCCAACCACCGGATGCCGCGGACGCACGGGGAGAACGCGATCCACATCAGTCAGGTGGCCGGCTGGACCGAGGTGGACCGGCCGCTGTACACGCAGCCGTCGACCACCGGGATCGACCCGCGCGACCGGGCGATCGCCGAGCACATCGTCGAGCGGGTGCCCGACGGCGCGTGTCTGCAGTTCGGGATCGGTTCGGTGCCCGACGCCGTCGCCGCCCAGTTGCAGGGTCATCGGCGCGATCTCGGCATTCACACCGAGGTGATCACCGACGGGATCATGGCGCTGATCCGGTCCGGGACCGCCAGCGGCGCCCGCAAGACCAATCACCGCGGGCAGGCGGTGGCCACCTTCGCGCTCGGTTCCGGCGAGCTCTACGACTGGCTCGACGACAATCCGGGGGTCGTCATGCTGCCGGTGGATCAGACCAACGATCCGCGGATCGTGGGCACCGAGCCGAACATGGTCTCGATCAACGCCACCACCGAGGTGGACCTGTACGGTCAGGCGGCCAGCGAGACGATCGCCGGGAAGTACTATTCGTCGTCCGGCGGGCAGGTGGACTTCGCACGCGGCGTGCAGTACTCGGCCGGCGGGCAGGGTTTCCTGGTGACCCGCGCGACCACCACCGCGGGCGCCAGCAAGATCACCGCCCGGCTCTCCCCCGGCAGCGTGGTGACCACGCACAAGAACACCACCGACAAGGTGGTCACCGAGTACGGCGTGGCCGATCTGATCGGCCGCCCGCTGCGCGAACGCGCGAGCGCGCTGATCGCGATCGCCGCCCCCGAGCATCGCGATGAACTCACCTTCCAGGCGCGGGAGATGGGTCTGCTCTGAGGTGGGCGACGGCGGTCAGGCGCGCTCGCAGGACCAGCCGTCGGGCAGGGTGCCGGTGTCGATGAAGGCGGCGAGCACGGCCCGGGTGTCGTCGTCGAGGTCGGCCTGCAGGTGCGGGTAGATCACCGGCTCCTCCTTGCCGTTGTGGTCGGCCAGCAGCGCCAGCATCGCGGTGCAGGCGTCGAGCACCCGGCTGCGGACCGGCTCGGCGTCCGCGTCCTCGGCGGCCAGCAGTTCGTCGAGGTCGGCCATCGCCCGCCACATCCGGCCGTGTTCGGTCACCATCACCATGATCGGCATCATCAGCGGGCCCGAGCGCAGCCGTGGGAAGACGATCTCCTCTTCGAGGTAGATGTGCCGGGCCAGGGCCGCCATGGCGGTGCGCAACGGCTGCGCCCACTGCGTCACCGAGCCGTCGGGTGTGCTCGCGAGGAACTGCTCGATCCCGGCGTCGATCTCGTGGTGCTCGCGGATCAGGGCGTCGGCCAGACTGGATACGGTCGTCATCTCGACTCCTTTAGCGGACTGACTCTCCTTTAAATAGAGGGTACGCCGTCCAGGGACCCGCGGAACGGGCCGATCGTCCCGAATGCGGAATCGCAGGCCGCCGCCCCGGCCTCGGCCATCCGCCGGTTCGGGCGGACGGATCGTTCTACAGTGGAGGTACGCCCCTGCCCGGCGGCCGCGTTCGTCCCGGAGGATCAGAACGGCATGACCAGCAGACTCACCACCCCACTCGACAGCTGTGCCGCGCGCACCCGGCACTGGCATCTCGCGCCGCCCGGCAGCGACTCCGGGGTCGGCGGTCCGGCCGCCGCCCCGACCGGCGCCGTGACGGGCCCGGGCGCCCACCGTTCCCGGCTGCGCGCGCTCGCCTCGTCGGCGCATTTCGTCACCCACCTCGGCGACGTCCTGTTCGACGCCGCGTCCTCCGGCGGCGAGGTGCTGCGCTTCGAGCTGTACGGCGGACCCGGACCGGTGGCGGTGATCTTCGAGCCGTCGTACATCAAGTCGGTGGTCACCGCCGACGAGGCGATCGCCCCGTCGGCCACACACGAGTCACCGCTGCGGCCGATCGTGGGCGGCGAGTCGGTGCTCACCTCTCTCGGCCGGCGGCACCGCCAGCAGCGGGCACTGCTGATGCCGCGATTCCACGGACGATCGGTGGCCTCGTATCAGCAGTCCATCGACGACGCGACCGAGACCGCGCTGCGCTCGTGGCCGGTGGGCCGTCCGGTGCCGCTGGCGATCATCGCTCAGCAGATCACGCTGGACGTGATCATGGCCGGGATCTTCGGGCTGCCCGAGCCGTCCGCGATGACGCCGGCGGAGACCGCCATGCGGATCGAGCTGCTGCGCCTGCTCCGGTTCTCCACGACGCCGATCGCCACGGCCACCCAGCTGATGAACGCCCGCCGGGAGGATCCGGTGGGGCTGCTGAAGCTGTTCCTGCGCAGGATCGATCGGCGCATCCTCGCGGTGATCGACGAACGGCGCACCGCCGGCGACGCCGGGGCCCGCGACGACATCCTGGCACTGCTCCTCGAGGCCCGCACCGAGGACGGCGCGCCGCTCTCGGACAGCGAGATCCGCGACGAGCTGATAACGCTGCTGCTGGCGGGCCACGAGACCACCGCCAACACCGTCGCCTGGACCTTCGAGCGCCTCACCCGGTTCCCGCAGGTGTACGGCCGGGCCCGGGAGGCGGTGCGCAGCGGCGACGACGACTACCTCGAGGCGCTTCTCAACGAGTCGATGCGGTCCCGGCCGGTGGTGCCGGCCATCGCCCGGCACCTGCTCGAGCCGTGGGACTTCGGCGACGACCGGGTCCCCGACGGGGTGACCGCGCTGATCAGCATTCTGCTGCTGCATCATCGCGACGATCTCTATCCGCAGCCCTTCGACTTCCGTCCGGAACGTTTCGTGGGCGTACGTCCCGGACCGCACGAACTGATGCCGTTCGGCGGCGGCAACCGGCGCTGCCTGGGCGCCGCCCTGGCGATGGCCGAACTGCGGACCGTGGTCGGCGAGCTGCTGCGCCGGGTGGACCTGCAGACGACCGATGCGCCAGGCGAGGCGCCGCGGCACCGCAATGTGACCATGATCCCGAAGGCCGGCGGCCGGGTGACGGCGCGCTCGATTCAGCGCTGACCCCTGCGACCGCCGCCGGCGTCAGAAGACACGCAGCCGGGCGGTCGCGGTGCCCAGATTGGGCCGGTGCGGGCGCAGCGAGAAGTCGACCGGCCCCGATCCGGTGTGCACCTCGGTGTGGGCGATCCACGGTCCGCCGACGAAGTCGAGGAACGGCCCGGACGCCACCCGCACCACCGAGCCCGACTTTCCGGTGGCCCGGTTGTGCCAGGCCACGGTGACCGGCACCGTGCAGTAGCGGAGCGTGCCGGAGATGCCGAGGAAGCGGCCGCTGAGCTGGAGCTGGACATTACCGAGGTTCGACACGGGAACATCGTCCGGATAGAGGTAGGGCTGCGTGAACAGCGAGACCTGCACCGAGCCGCCGCACGCCGGTCCGTCGGCCACCGTCCACACCGGCCCCAGGTAGGCCTGGCGGCGCAGCGCCGGATCGTGCGGGTCGTAGGGATTGGCGGCGGCGGGCGCGGCGGCCAGCATCATCGCCGTCAGTGCGGCGAGCACGGCGCCCGGCATCCAGCCGGCCCGGAGCGATCCTCGCAACGACATGATCCCGCTCCTCTCGCCGCCGGCGCCGATTCTCGACGAACACCGGCTACCAGGATCATCGGCTATCGACACGGCACTGTTACCCGGATCACACATCAGGCGCGGCACGGACGCGATGGCCGGACCCGGTGCCGGCCCGCTCAGAGCTGTTCGATGATCGGCATCGGCCAGTCCGCCGGCCTCGCACATCACCTGGAGCCCGAAGCGTCCGCCGCTTCGAGGAGTGCGTACTGCTCGCGCCCTAAGGCACAGGCCGCACGCGGGCGTGATGCAGTCGGTCGAAGTCGGCGGCCAACGAGAGGAGGTCGCTGTCGGCGAATCGTCTGCCCAGGAACTCGATTCCGGTCGCGCCGCTGACCTCTCGTCCGCTTCCGTAGCGGTATCCCGCCGGAACCGTCACTGCGGGCATTCCCGACAGCGGGGCGATGTAGACGTTGTCGCCCGCGAGACCCGTCGGTGGACCGGGCGTGGTGGGGTAGACGATGGCGTCGAGACCGGCGCTGTCCATCAGTCGCGTGAGATGGGTTCGATACGAGCCGATCCGGCGCTGATGCGCAACGAGCTGCGTGCGGTACTGCGCATCGGTCACGCCCAGCCGCGCAGGTGTCCTCGGGTCGAGGGCCAAGAGACTCTGGCCGCTGTTGACGAGCTCGGCGAGCGTCTTGCCGCGAGCCGACGGTCCGGCCTGGCCGGCGAGGTAGGCGTCGATCTCGGGGCGGATCTCGAACGAGCTGCCCGACTCGAACCGGGGTGGGGTGACGGCGACGGTGCGCACGATCGCACCGGCCCGGCGGAGCGTTCGGATCGAGTCGTCCATGATCGCCCGGGTGGCAGGGTCGTCCCCGTTCAGATTCGACGCCACGCCGATCACCGCGCCCTTGAGGGCATGCGGAACAGGTTGAGCAAGCGCGACTTTCGTCGCCGCCGAGGTTGCCTGGTCGGCTGGATCCCGGCCGGCGATCACCGCCAGTGCGATCGCGGCGTCGGACACGTTGCGGGCGATGGGGCCGACGGTGTCCTGCGACAGCGCCAGCGGTATGACCCCGGTTCTGCTGACCACACCGGTCGACGGCCGGACACCGACGACGGAGTTCCACGACGACGGTGTCCGTACCGATCCGCCGGTGTCGGTACCGAAGGCGAGGGTCGAGAAGGCCAGGGCCACAGACACGGCCGATCCGCCGCTCGATCCCCCGGAGGACTGACCGGGAGAATAGGCATTCAGGGTGAGACCGCCCAGCGACGATGCGCCCAGGGTGTTGACCGCGAACTCGTCGAGGTTGGTCTTGCCGAGGATGACGGCACCGGCCCGCCGTAGCCGCTGCACCACGACCGAGTCGTCGCCCGGCCGGTTGTCACGCAGGCAGCGACACCCGGCCGTGGTCGGCATGTCCCGCGTTCCGATGTTGTCCTTGAGCAGAACCGGAACGCCGTACAGCGGAGATCGGTCCGGATGCGCCGCCCGTGCGCGATCGAGGGCTCGTGCCTCGGCGATCGCGTGACGGTTGAGGGTCAGCACGGCATTCGGCGGGCCCAGCGGCCCCAGCCGCGGCGCGTCGTCGTACTTCTTGATCCGCCCCAGGTAGGCCCGTGTCAGCCCCTCGGAGGTCACTCGGCCCGCCGACATCGCTGCCTGGATCTGTATGACCGACGATTCGAGATCATCGACGGTGACGCGGCCGTCGCCGTTGACGTCGGCGGCCGGCGCCGGTTGGGCGGAGGCGCTCGGCGGGCTGACGATGCCCGCGGCGCAGGTGAGCGTCGCCATCATGACGGCCGCCTGCACAACACGTTTCATACGACCTGACACGGTGGGCCTTTCGGGCGCAGGGGCGCGGGCTGATGCGCCCGGCGACTGTCGGGCCGCGCGGACAAGACCGCTGACGACCCGCACCGAACTCTGCCGCCCCGATGGGGAGTCGTCCAACGGAAGAGACGGCCTCACCCGTCGACCACACGCAAAGTCCCAGGTGGGCGGGTGTTTCGGTAGTGCAGCTCACATCAGGCCGTCAACGACTCGGACATCACGGTGAGCGACGCGAATCCGGGATCTGCTGCTTCGAGAAGCGCTGGGTGGGGGGTCGGTGATGCGACCCGGGCGAGCACGCCGGCCGGATCGGAGATGAGAGCCGATGACGGGAATCGAACCCGCACTCTCAGCTTGGGAAGCTGATGTTCTACCACTAAACTACATCGGCATCGCGAGGCCTCACCTCGCGCAGCACAGCCTAGCAAACGCCGGGCGGGCGGGTGCGCGTCGGCCGTCGTCGCCGACCCTGTGCCCCACTGAGCACCCTCACCGGGCCGCTCTCCCATAAACTCGGGGGCGTGCTGCTCTCCGACCGCGACATCCGCGCCGCCATCGACGCCGACCGGCTCGGCATCGATCCCTACGATCCGTCGCTGGTGCAGCCGTCCAGTGTGGACGTGCGCCTCGACAGTCTGTTCCGGGTCTTCAACAACACCCGGTACACGCACATCGACCCGGCGCGGCAGCAAGACGAGCTGACCAGCCTGGTCGAACCGGGTGAGGACGAGCCCTTCGTCCTGCACCCGGGAGAGTTCGTCCTCGGCTCCACCCTGGAGATCTGCACCCTGCCCGACGATCTGGCCGGCCGCCTCGAAGGCAAGTCGTCGCTGGGCCGGCTGGGGCTGCTCACCCACTCGACCGCCGGCTTCATCGATCCCGGCTTCTCCGGGCACATCACGCTCGAGCTGTCGAATGTGGCGAATCTGCCGATCACCCTGTGGCCCGGGATGAAGATCGGGCAGCTCTGCCTGATCCAGCTGAGTTCGCCGGCCGCCAACCCGTACGGCAGCGCCGCGGTCGGCTCCAAGTACCAGGGCCAGCGCGGCCCCACCCCGTCGAAGGCCTACCTGAATTTCCGGTGAAGTGAGCCCCCGATGACCGATCCGTCGACTCCCGCCGAGCAGCCCGCCGCCCCACGGCCGGCCTGGCTCGACGACTTCACCGTCCCGGCCCACCCTGCCGGTGCGGTGCTCGCGCTGGATTTCGGCGACGACGGCCTGTGGGCGGCCCGGCTCGGCGACGACGGCCGGCTCGCGGCCACGGCCACCGAGCCGCGGATCACCGGCCGGGTGCTCGATCTGCGGGTGGCCGGCCTGCTCCGGACCACCGGCGCCGTCCCGGAGGCCGACCGGCCGGAGGTCTTCACCGAACTGGTCGACCTGGTCCGGCGCGCCCGCGACGGGCTGGCCGACCGTGACAGCGTGCTGCTGATGGGCACCGAACATCTCCGCCTGGTGACCGTCTCACTCGACACCGTCCTCGAGGCCACGGTCCCGGAGATCAACCGGGTGCACGGCATGGTGGTGGAGCTGGCCGGCCGCGAGCCGGTGGCCGCGATCCTGCTCGGTCCGGGCACCGACGCCTGGCCCGGCCTGTGGGAGGCGCTCACCGAACGCGGCTACTCGCTGCTGCTGCCCGGCGACGACTTCCCGACGCTCTTCGCCGGCGACGAGGAACCCACCGGCGCGCTCGACGCCGTCGACCAGGAGCAGGCGGCGCTGGCCTGGTCGGCGAGCGAGACCGTCCCGCCCGTCGGCGACGATCCGGGGGCGCGTCGGCGCAACCGGGTGGCCGCCGCCGTCGGCGTGGTGGCCTGTCTGGCGATCCTCGGCGGGGCCGTGGCCGTGGCCGTGACCTCCACGCGCCCCGCGGACGACGACTCGGGACCGATCGCGGTGGCCACGCCGTCCGCCGACGACGACGAGGTCTCGGGCACCGAAACCACCTCCGCGGGTGCGCCGAGCACCGCACTGCCCGCCGACATCGCGGCCGCCCGCGCCGAGATGTCGCGCTACCGGCCGCCGACGAGCACACCGACCCAGACCTCCCAGCCCCGCCAGCCCACGCAGACCGCGACCGAGGCCCCCACCGGCGCCAATCCGCGGCCGCGGCCGCGACCGAACCCCCGGCGCACCATCCCCAACCCGATCCCGGGCCTGCCGCCGATCGTCATCGGCTGACCGCCCGCACCCGATCCGGTCAGGCCGCCCAGCCCAGTCCCCGCAGCAGTGCGGCGACCGCCGCGGCGGCGATCACCACCACCAGGAACGGCGCCCGCCGCCACAGCAGCAGGGCGGCCACGCCGAGCGCCGGCAGCCGGGCATCGATCGCCAGGGCCTGCCCGTCGCCGACGGTCTGCACCACCACCAGCGCCGCGAGCAGCGCGACGGTCAGCAGATCGGCGATCCGCAGGGCGCGCGGCGCCCGCAACCAGCGTTCGGGCAGCAAGTAGCCGATCAGTTTCAGCGCCAGGGCCGCCACCCCGGCGATCAGCACCGCGACGGTCAGACTCATGTCGCCACCGCCGTCTCACGGCCGGGCTGCTGCGGCGGCCACAGCAGGCCGACGATCACCGCGACCGCGCCGGCCAGCAGGATCGGCAGGCCCGGGGTGAGCACCGGGGTCACGGCGGCGGCGACCACCGCCGCCCCGGCACCCACCGCCAGCGGCTCTCGGCCGCGCAGCCGTGGCCACAGCAGAGCCAGGAAGGCGGCGGCCGCGGCGGCATCGAGCCCGTACTGCCGCGGATCACCGAGCACGTCCCCGGCCAGCGCGCCGCACAGGGTCATCAGGTTCCAGCCCGCGAACACCCCCAGACCGGTCACCCAGAAACCGACCCGCCGCGCCGTCGGCGCGCTCTGCGCCAGGGCCACCGCCGCCGATTCGTCGATCGTCACCTGTGCGGCGGCCAGCCGGCGCCACCGGCCCGGACCGACGATCGGCGCCATCCGCATGCCGTAGACCGTGTTCCGCACACCGAGCAGCGTGGCCGAAGCGATCGCCGATCCGGCCGCACTCACTCCGCCCGAGGCGATCACGCCGACGAACGCGAACTGGGACCCGCCGGTGAACATCAGCAGGCTGAGCAGGCAGGTCTGCGGCACCGACAGCCCGGACGCCACCGCGAGCGCACCGAAGGAGATCCCGTAGGAACTGGTGGCCAGCGCGACCGCCAGCCCGTCGCGACGGGCCCGCCGCTCCGCCTCGCTGGTCGCCGGCGACACCGTCGTCGCCGTTCGCTCTGATGAACGCATGACAATCATGGTGAACAGTCGCGGTTCGTTCGTCAACCCGAATTATCGTTCGGCACAATGAACGTCATGGACAGCAACCCGACCGCGGGCCTGGGCGCCCGCATCGCCGCCTCCCTGCGCGCCGAACGCACCCGGTCGGGCCTGTCGGTCTCCGAGCTCGCCCGCCGGGCCGGAGTCTCCAAAGCCACCGTCTCGCAGCTCGAGACCGGCGGCGGCAATCCGAGCGTGGAAACCCTGTGGGCGCTCGCCGACGCCCTGGGCGTTCCGTTCTCGGTGCTCGTCGAGGAACCCGCGGCCCCGGCCCGGCTGATCCGGGCCGCCGAGACCACCGCCATCGAGGCGGCCGGCGCCCCCTACAGCGCCGCCCTGCTCTCGGCCAGCCCACCGCACAGCCGCCGCGACCTGTACGTGATCCACGCCGAACCCGGACCACCGCGCGACTCGGCCCCGCACGCCCGGGGCACCGTCGAGCATCTCGTACTGCTGTCCGGCCGGGCCGTCGCCGGACCGTCCGGCGACCCGGTCGAACTGCATCCCGGCGACTATCTGTCCTACCCCGGCGACGCTCCGCACATCTTCGAAGCCCTCGAGACCGGCACCCGCGCCGTCCTGATCACCGAGGTCCGCTGACGGTCCGGTCCACTCGGCCTTAGGGTGATCGGCATGCCCGATCTCAGCGCCCTGATCGCCGCACTGCCCGACGGCACGGTGGTGACCGACCCCGACATCCTGGCAGGCTACCGGCAGGACCGCGCCGCCGATCCCGACGCCGGCACCCCGCTCGCCGTGGTGCGGCCGCGGACCACCGAGGACGTCCAGCTGACCGTGCGCTGGTGTGCCGACCACGCGGTGCCGGTGATCACCCGCGGGGCCGGCACCAGCCTGTCCGGCGGTGCCACCGCCGTCGACGGCGCCCTGATGCTCAGCACCGAGCGGATGCGCGACATCGCCGTGGACCCGGCCACCCGGACCGCCGTCTGCCAGCCCGGCCTGCTCAACGCCGAGGTCAAGGCCGCCGTCGCCGAACACGGCCTCTGGTATCCGCCGGATCCGTCGTCGTACGAGATCTGCACCATCGGCGGGAACGCCGCCACCAACGCCGGCGGCCTGTGCTGCGTCAAGTACGGCGTCACCACCGACTACGTCCTCGGCCTGCAGGTGGTGCTGGCCGACGGCCGGGCGCTGCGGCTCGGCGGCAAGCAGCTCAAGGACTCGGCCGGGCTGCCGCTGACCAAACTCTTCGTCGGCAGCGAGGGACTGCTGGGCATCATCACCGAGGTGACGGTCCGGCTGCTGCCGCCGCAGGCACCGGCCTGCACGGTGGTCGGCAGCTTCGCCACCGTCGGCGACGCCTCCCGCGCCGTCCTGGCCGTCACCGCCCAGATCCGGCCCGCCATGCTCGAATTCATGGACTCGGTGTCGATCAACGCCGTCGAGGACATGCTGCACATGGATCTGGACCGCGACGCCGGGGCGCTGCTCGTGGCACAGTCCGATGCGCCGGGCCCGGCCGGCCGCGCCGAGGTGGAGATCATCGAGCGCGCCTTCCGCGAACACCGTGCCACCGAGGTCTTCGCCACCGACGACCCGGACGAGGGCGCGGCCTTCACCGCCGCCCGCCGCGCGGCCATTCCGGCCGTCGAACGCCTCGGCTCCCTGCTCCTCGAGGACGTCGGCGTCCCGCTCACCGAACTGCCGGCCCTGATCGACGGGGTCGCCGCCATCGCCGAGAAGCATCGGGTGATGATCTCGGTGATCGCCCACGCCGGCGACGGCAACACCCACCCGCTGATCGTCTTCGATCCGGACGATCGCGACGAGGCCGCCCGCGCCCAGAACGCCTTCGGCGAGATCATGGATCTGGCGATCGCCATGGGCGGCACCATCACCGGCGAACACGGGGTGGGCCGACTCAAGAAGGGCTGGCTGCCCGATCAGGTCGGCGACGACGTGATGGCACTGACGGCCACCCTCAAAGCGGCACTCGATCCGCAGGGCCTGCTCAATCCGGGAGTCCTGCTGTGAGCAGCGCGCCGATGAATAGTTCTTCTGCCCAACGGTATTCGCGTACCCGACGCGTCCGCCGGTGCGCGGCCCGGGCGGTGGCCGTCGTCGCGGCCATCACACTTCCGTTGCTGCCGTCGGCCGGCGCCGGCCCGGCCGGCGCCGACCGCTCACGGCCTGCCGCCTGCGTTCCCTTCGGCACCGCGCAGCTGCCGCCGGGCGCACCGTCGACCGGAGACCGGCGGGGCTTCGGGGACTTCGCCCGCTACACCGGCACCGCCGCACCGAAGCGGGTGGACCTGCGCACCGAACGCACCCAGTTCAACCGCTACTGGGAGTTCGCACTGCTCCCGGGCGGACTGCTGCTGACCCGGCCCCGGCACACCGGCACCTGGCGGATCGTGCCGCTCCCGTCCTGCCTGCGCGGCACCCTGACCGCGATCTCCCTCGACGACGACGAACTGGTCGGCATCGACCGGCACCGGTGGATCTACACCATGGACCAGGTCAATCAGTCACCGCTGCTGTGGAACTGGACCTCGGGCTGGGGCGCGATGCTCTGGCTCGGCCCGGGCCAGACCATCCCCGCCGACACCGTGCGGCCCGGCGGCTGGGCGCTGTCGGTGACCTCGCCGTCGGACAACCGGGAATACCTCGACATCGCCGGCCGCGTGCATCGCAGCGGCGACGCCAAGATGACCATGATCCCCACCCTCCGGGGCGACGGCAGCCGCATCGCCTACGCCGACCCGTGGCTGCCCAACGACCGCAGCTACGAGATCGGCGGCCCGCTGGGCGGACGCTTCCAGTCGGCCGCGCTCTCCGCGTCGGCATCGACCCTGTTCGTCACCAACCGGTACGGCGACATGTTCACCCGCACATTCGACTTCGATTCGTCCGGCTCGGATTCGGTGTTCTTCCGGTACAGCTGGGAGCCGCAGGACGGAAAGCCCTCGGCCGGCACCCTGACCCAGGAGACCTGGGACCGATCGACGGCCGCAGTGCAGCTGCCCGCCCCCGACTGGGACCGCCAGCCCAAGATCCCCGGCGAGATCACCTCGGCGATCACCGTCGTCTCCCCCGGACCGGGTGCGGAGAACCGCGAGCTGCGCGTCGAAGGCCGCAGCAACGGACGGACCGGCTACTGGCACAAGCCCCTTCGCGCCCGGCAGTGGCAGTTCACCGCGACCGGCACCGCCCTGCAGGGTGCGCTGCTCGAGAACTCGGCGGCCGACCGGTCCGCCGAGACCCTCGCCGCCCCGGCCCCCTGGAATCTGTCGGCCGCGCTGCCGTCGCGCACCGCGCCGGTCGACGGCCAGACGCTGATCGACATCGGTCTGCCCTACAGCGTCGTCGATCCCCGGCTGCTCGATCAGGTGGGACTGCAGGCCGGGCCCTCCGGCTACCGGCTGTCGGTGAAGAACTTCGATCCCGCCGTGACCACGCGGGAGGCGACCGTGACCACGCCGTCCGGCACTCGGATCCCGGTACTGCTGCACACCGCCGACGGGATGAGGATGACGCCGTCGCAGCCCGGGCTCACCCGCACTCCGCGGCATCTGGTGGGCGCCATCGAACTGCCCGGTCGGGTGTGGGCCACCCGCGGCTCCGATCCGGCGGTCACGCGTTTCGCCGACGGCTGGATGCGCGGCACGCAGATCGCCCCGATCACGCTCAGCGCCACCACGACCGACCTGGTGATCCGCTGACCCCGAGCCGCTACTTGACCTCGCTGACCTGCACCCGGTACGCGCCGAGCGCCCCCGGCAGCACGATCCACACCAACGCGCACACCAGCAGCGGCAACCACGGACTGCCACTGCTGGTGGTTCCGGGTGTGAACTGATCGAGCGCCATGCTCGGGGTCACCCACGTCTGCGCGTCCGAATCCTGATCGGAGACCAGGCCCACCAGCAGCGGCACCAGCAGCGTCGGCAGGATGAAGAAGGCGACGATCGCGCCCGGGGTGTTCAGCAGCAGCAGGGCGAAGGCGAAACCCATCAGCACCAGGAAACCGATGTACAGGGCGGCCGAGACCAGGGCCTCGCCCGCGTGGTCCATCGTTTCCCCGTTCACCGCCGAGATCAGCCATGCCAGCAGCAGGCAGACCACGAACGCCACAGCGCCGAGCGCCAGCGCCGCAAGCGCTTTGGCGACCACCACCCGTTCCCGCCGCGGCTCGAGCGTGAACGTCGACACCACCGAACGCTGACTCCACTCCGCGGTCACCAGCATGATGGCGATGATCGCCAGGAAGTTCGCCGCCGTCGCCGACAGCGCCGACAGCGCCGAGTCGAAGGCGATCGTCCCGTTGGACATGCCGGTGATCGTGATGATCAGCAGCAGCACTCCCAGGGCGATGAGCACCCCGAGCGCCCCGCGCGAGTCGGTCAGCTTCCGGCTCTCCACCCGCACCAGCGAGCCGAAGCGCACACCCGGCACCTGCGGATCGATCAGATTCGGCACACCCGGCGCGGTCATCGCGGTCCTCCCGTCGTCGGGGCGATCGGTCCTCGATCGTGCCCGGCCGTCAATTGCAGATACAGCTCCTCGAGGCGGCCGCTGCCGGCCCGCCGGAGCTCTTTGAGAGCCAGCCCGTGCTGGGCGGCGATCAGCCCCACCTGCTCCGGTTCGGCCTGCACGTACAGGCCGCCTTCGGTGGAGGTGCGGGCCACCAGTCCGGCGGCGGTCAGCGCCTGCCCGAGCGCGGCGTCGTCGCCGGCCTGCACCTGCGTTCCGGGGCCGCCGACGAGCTGCTCGGTGGAACCCTGCGCCATGATCCGGCCCTGCCCGATCACCACGATGTGGTCGGCGATCATCTCCACCTCGTGCAGCAGATGCGAGGACAGCAGCACGGTGCCGCCGTTGTCCGCGAAATGCCGCAGCACCCCGCGCATCCAGTGGATGCCGGCCGGGTCCAGGCCGTTGACCGGCTCGTCGAGCAGCAGCACCCGCGGATTGCCGAGCAGTGCCGCCGCCAGGCCGAGACGCTGGCGCATACCCAGCGAATAGTTCCGGATCCGGCGCTTGGCCTCCTGGTCGGTCAGACCCACCACTTCGAGCATCTGCTGCACCCGGGAATCGGGCAGGCCCATGGTCATCGCGGCCAGCTTCAGCGTCTCCCGGCCGGTGCGGCCGTTGTGGAAGGCCGACGCATCGAGCAGGGTGCCCACCTGCGACGCCGGATTCGGGATGTCCCGGTAGGCCAGACCGCCGATGGTGGCCGAACCCGCGCTCGGCAGCGTCAGGCCCGCCAGGATCCGCAGCGTGGTGGACTTCCCGGCCCCGTTGGGTCCGAGGAATCCCACCACCTGGCCCGGCAGCGCGCTGAACGAGACATCGTTCACGGCCACCATGGAGCCGTAACTCTTGGTCAATCTGTCGACGACGATCACGCGAACGATTGTGCCCTGCCGAGCGGCCGAGTACTCCAGTCGACCGACAGACCGGCGTGGCGGAATGCTAGATCTGGTGGCCGTCCCACTCGTGATCGTGCATGAAGCCCTGCGCGAGATTGACCTTGTACTTGACGCAGTTCCGCAGAATGTTCGAGTACGCCGGGACCAGCATGGCCGCCGGCCGCTGATCCCCCTTCTCCGCGATCACGTCGTCGGCGGCCCGGAAATCCCGCCAGAAGCCGCGCAAGGTGTTGTCCGGCAGGGCGTTCTTGCGCCAGCCGTACAGCGCCATCCCGATGCCGATCATCCGGGTGCGGTCGGTCGGCGGGGTGATGATCTCGGTGTTCGTGCCGAGGAACGCCCGATCCACCCGGTTCTCCGGGGTGAACAGCATGATCCCGCTGGTGCCCCGCGGATTGCATTCGATGGTCCGCAGCCCGTGCACCGGGTTCTCGATGAAATCGAAGCCCACATGACCGGTGAAACCGATCGCGCCGACGACGTGCTCCACCCATTCCTGGATGCCCGGATGGTCGACGTGAGTGAAGGTCAGGCACGACTTCCCGTCGATCGCATAGCTCACCGGATAGGTGGCGTGCGCGTACACCTTGCCGTCCCGGCAGACCGAATACGTGCAGTAGCGGTCGCCCTCCATCCACTCCTGAGCGATCCACGGATTGGTCGGATCGAAGGTGAGCTGATCGAGGGTGTCGCCGGGATAGGCCTTGTAGATCTGCTGCGATCCGCGCGAATACGCCTGCTTCACCGCGAACGGGGTGTCGAAGTCGAGCTTCGGAATGTCCTGCGGCCCCGAGATCGACGTGAACTTGAGCGCGGGCACCCCCAGCTCCACCAGCTTGCGCTGGAACAAGAGCTTGTTGTGCAGCATGTCCTCGATCTCGAAATCGGACAGGAACAGATCCACCGACGGCGGGAACAGGCCCGCCATCATCGCCAGGATGTCGGTCTCCTCGTGAATCGGGATCACCATGTCGATGCCCTCGGACTCCACGATCGCCGCGATCTGGCGGCAGTACTCCTGCGGCTCATACCGGGGCGGCACCACCCGATGGAATCCACTCACCGCCTTCGAATAGCGGCTCACGGCGATCGGCACACAGTCGGCCACGCTCACCCGATGCCCGGCGGCGTGCAGCAATCGCGCGAGATTCAGCGTGAGGAACGAGCGTCCGAAGGTCACCAGAATGTGCATGCGCTTGTCCTCTTCCACGCCCACAGCGTATCGGGTCGGCTCGGAACAACCTGATAGCGTTCAGGGTTATCTCAGATTTAGAGTGAAGCGGGCCACCACCGGCCCGGAATCGCCGCCGCACAACCACCCCGGAGAACATCAGCCGTGTACGCCATCGGAATCATCGCCGCGATGATGGCCGCGCTCGCATACGGCATGTCCACCGTGTTCCGGGCGCTCGGCGCCCGCCGGGTGGCCGTCGCCGAACGCGAAGGCGGCGCACCCGCGCCCAGCGAGACCGATTCGGCGCCGTCGATGTCGTCGACGATGTCCACGCTCACCGATCCGGCTTTCATCCTCGGCACCGTCATGGTGGTCGTCGGCTTCGCCGGCGGTGCGCTGGCCGCCCGCTTCCTGCCGCTCTTCCTGGCCCAGTCGATCGTCTCGGCCAACCTCGTCGTCACCGCCCTGGCCGGCACCTTCCTGCTCAACATCACCCTGCACACCCGTGATTGGGTCGCCATCTGGATGGTGGTGCTCTCGCTGTGCATGCTCGGCATCTCGTCGTCGCCGCACACCGACGACCACGCCACCGACACCTTCCACTGGGTGCTGCTCGGGGTGGCCATCGGGATCGGCGCGCTCGGACTGTTCGGCGTCTACCGCTTCGGTAAATACGCCGCCTTCTTCGGCGGCTTCGCCGGCGGTCTCCAGTTCGGCGTGATCGCCATCGCCGTTCGCGTCCTCGACGGCGTCGCTCCGTTCGAGCCGGTCACCCTGCTCACCGACCCCGCCGCCTGGGCCATCGCCGTCGCCGGCGCCAGCGGCTTCTTCGTGCAGACCGTCGCCCTGCAGGTCGGCGCCGTCAACGGCGTCACCGCCGTCCTCGTCGTCGGCGAGACCGCCGGCCCGAGCATCATCGGTGTGCTCTTCCTCGGCGATCACGCCCAGCCCGGCCTGGGCTGGATGGCCGTGGCCGGCTTCATCGGCGCCGTCATCGGCGCCATCCTGGTCGCCTACTACGGCAGCGGGGACCCGGACCACTTCGGGGAGGCGCCGGAAGAGCTCGGCGGCTGGCGCCGCGGGCGTGCCGATCCCGAATAACTCTTCTGGATCCGGGGGTGGGCCGGGTGGGGTGTCGCCCCTCGGCAGTCCTCACTCCTCGCCTGGCGGCTCGTCGCTGCGGAGGGCTCGGGACGACACCCCACCCGGCCCTGCTCTATGAGGTTTTCTGGGGGGGGACACCGTGGTGTCGGGGCCGTCGTGGCTCACCTTGGTTAGAGCGTATGACTGGGGATCGGGGGCTGTCGGGGTGCGGGGCCGGGGTCAGCAGTGGGGGTCGGGGGCCGGGGAGGAGGCGTGGGCCCAGAAGCGTTTGGGGATGCGGCCGGCGCGGGCCGCGAGACGGCCGCCGAGCACCGCATGCCGCATGGCCACGGCCATCGCCTCCGGGTCCACCGCGCGGGTAACCGCCGAGGCCAGCAGCACCGCATCGCAGCCGAGTTCCATCGCCAGCGCCGCATCGCTGGCCGTGCCGATACCGGCGTCGAGCACCACCGGCACCCCGGCCCGGGCGACGATCATCTCGATGTTGTGCGGGTTCGCGATGCCCAGACCGGTGCCGATCGGCGAGCCGAGCGGCATCACCGCCGCCACCCCCAGGTCCTCCAGTCGCCGCGCCAGCACCGGATCGTCGTTGGTGTAGGCCATCACCTCGAAGCCGTCAGCCACCAGCGCCCGGGCCGCATCCACCAACTCCACCGGATCGGGCAGCAGGGTGCGTTCGTCGGCCACCACCTCCAGCTTCACCAGCGACGTCCCGGTGGCCTCCCGCGCCAGTTGCGCCGTCAGCAGCGCCTCCGCCGCCGTATGACAGCCCGCCGTGTTGGGCAGAACCGCAATCCCCAAGCGGCGCAACAGATCCAGTACCCCGGTCCCCGAGCCCGGGCGCACCCGGCGCATCGCCACCGTGGTCAGTTCCGTGCCCGAGGCCACCAACGCCCGCTCGAGCACGTCCAGGCTCGACGCCCCGCCGGTGCCCATGATCAGCCGGGAGGTCAGCTCACGACCGGCCACCACCAGCGGCGGATCCTGCTCAGCCACCCTGGACCGCCGTCAGCACGTCGATGCGCGAATACTCCGGGACCGGCTCACCCCACTGCGTCCTGGGACGCACGACGCCTTCGACGGCGACGGCCACCCCCTCGTCCGGAAGCTCGAGATGCGCCAGCAGCGCGTACACGTCCGGGGTTCCCGGCATCCGCACCTGGTCACCGTTGACCGTGAATTCCATCGTCACTCTCCACCTTTCGTCCGTTCTGTACTCGAATCCTCCGCCGCCCCGGTCATCCGGGCTCCCCCAGCAAGTCCACCACCTGCGCCGCCGTACCCGGGGTGAGCGCGATGCCGTTGCGGCCGTGCCCGGCCGCCACCAGCAACCGGTCGTCGAGGCGGCGCACCACCGGAACGCCGTCGCGGGAGACCGGCCGGATCCCTGCGCCCGCCTCGAGGAGTTCGTAGGTGCGCAGCCCCGGCATCAGCTCGCAGGCATCCAGCAGCAGATCGGCCACACCGCCGGCCTGCGGCAGCAGGTCGCCGGGACCGTCGGCCTCGTACTGGGTGGCGCCGACCACCACCCCGTCGGCCCGGGGCACCAGGTACACGTTGCGGCCGTGCCAGCGCCCGCGCACCACGTGCTCCGGCGGCGGTACCGACCAGCCGGTCCGGCGCAGCCGCAGGATCTCCCCCTTCTCCCCACGCAGCCCCAGCTCGTCCGCCCAGCCGGGCAGCAGTTCCGCGCTGCCCAGGCCGGCCGCCACCAGCAGCTGGTCGCCGGGCAGTGACGCCAGGTCACCGGCACTCACCCGTCCCGGCGCCGCGAACTCGCCGCCGGCCGCCGTCACCGCACGGCGCAGCGCGGCCAGCAACCGGCGGTTGTCCACCGCCCCCTCACCGCGCAGCCGGTAGCCGCCGGCCGTGTTGCGGCTCAGCGCCGTCTCGGCCTCGCGGATCTCGCCGGCCGACACCGGTTCGAGCACAGCCTGCGGCAACCGCAGGCGCAGATAGGCCGCCTGCTCGTCCAGGTGGGCACGGTCGGTGGCCGAACCGGCCACCAGCAGCGTCGACGCCGCCGCCTGCACCTGCGGATCGCCGAGACGCTCGAGCAGCGCGGGCCAGCGCGCCACTGAGTCGGCGGACACCGCGAGCAGCGCATCCTCGCCGGGGTGCGCCTCGCCCAGGCAGCCCAGCATGCCGCCGGCCACCTGCGCGGCGCGGCCTTCGGGACCGGCGTCGTACACCCGCACCCGCCAGCCCGCGTCGGCGGCGGCCAGCGCGCAACCCAGGCCGACGGCGCCACCGCCGACCACTGTCATCTCACGTGCCATCGCACTTCCTTCCTTCGCCGGCATTACCCGGATCAGGTACGACGGTCAGCGGCGGCGGCTCCGCGATCTCAGCCCGGCGATCCTCCGGGCACCCGTGGACCACGCGGGCGATGCCCGCGTGCTTTCCATGCGGGCCCTAGCCTACCGTCGACACCATGACCGCCTCGTCCCACCCGATCCCGCCCCGCAACCGGCTTGCCGACGCCCGCCTGTACCTGTGCACCGACGCCCGGCGCGAACGCGGCGACCTGCTCGACTTCGTGTCCGCGGCGCTGGCCGGCGGCGTGGACATCGTGCAGCTGCGGGACAAGGGATCGGCCGGCGCCCAGCGCTTCGGCGCCCTCGAAGCCCGGGAGGAACTGGAGATCCTGGCCCGGCTCAAGGAGCTGACCCGGCGGGCCGGGGCACTGCTGGCGGTCAACGATCGCGCCGACGTCGCCGCCCTGTCCGGCGCCGACGTCCTGCACCTGGGGCAGGACGATCTGCCGCCGGCCGCCGCCCGCACCCTGGTGGGACCGGAGACGGTGATCGGCCGGTCCACCCACGACGTCGAGCAGGCCGCCGGTGCGATCGCCGACGGCGACGTCGACTACTTCTGCACCGGACCGTGCTGGTCCACCCCCACCAAGCCGGGCCGCGAGGCCACCGGGCTCGACCTGGTGCGCAGCACCGCCGACCGTGCGCCGGACAAGCCGTGGTTCGCGATCGGCGGGATCGACGCCGGCCGGGTGCCGCAGGTGCGGGCGGCCGGCGCCGAGCGCATCGTGGTGGTGCGGGCGCTGACCGCGGCCGACGACGCCGCCGCCGCGGCCCGGGAGCTGCGCGCCGGTCTGTCCTGAACCCGGGGAACCCGAAAAGGATTTGCGCCCACCGCCGATCCGAGTAGGCTGGCTCCATCATGAACCGGCAGCTTCTCGTAACCCGCCGCAGCGGGGTCTGATTTCGACCGACCCCCCGCTGCGGGTTCGTCGTCTCTGCCTTTCGACTCATTCTCTCGTCGGTCACCGAATCTTCGACCGGATTGAAGCCACGAGATGTCCACCGTTTTCCGCCAGCGCGCACGCTGTAGCCGTGAACAGCAGATCACCGGAACCGCCCCGGCCGGCGCCGCCCACCCACGTCCACCGCGCTGGTTCCCCGCCGAGGCGGCCGGCATGACCGACCAGCGCCTGAGCGCCGCCTACTGCCCGGACGGCGCCATCGCCCTGCACGAGCTCGAGGTGGAGCCGGACGCCGGGTACTCGGTCCGCTGCCGCGCGCGGCTGGCCCTGCGCGGGCGCACCGAATACCGGGAGGCCAGCGCGCACGGAGCCATCAGCGCCATGAGCGAGATCCTCTACGGCCTGAACGCCGGCGTCGAGATCGTCTCCCTGCACCATCAGCACGACGGCGCCGGCACCGCCGCCTACCTGCTGTGCGAACGGGACGGCCGGCAGTGCTGGGCGTACGGTCGCGGCACCGACGGCGACGAGGCCACCATCGCCGCACTGGTCGCCGGGGCCAACCAGCTGGCCACCCCGATTCTGGACTGAGCCCTCCCGATCCCGGACTGGGCCGCCACCGGACTGGTTCAGGCCGGAAAGATCCCGCGTATCCGGTTCAGCGCAGCAGCTTGCGCAGGGACGGCCAGGACCGGCCGAACCCCGGATGCAGCGGGAGGGTGTCCACCTCATCGTCGGGCACCCAGCGCAGTTCGGCCGATTCGCCGTTGGCGGTGGTGGCGATCGGCGCGTCGGCGCGCGCCAGCACGGTGGTGTAGGTCCAGCCGCTGACCGCCTCGTGGGTCACCTTCTCGTCGAGCACCTGGATCTGGTCCTCGGCGATACCGGTCTCCTCGTGGGCCTCGCGGACGGCCGCCTGCACCGCCGTCTCATGCGAGTCCCGCGCACCGCCGGGCAGCCCCCAGGTGCCGCCCTGATGCGACCAGACCGCACGGTGCTGAAGCAGGATCGCGAAACCCCCGCCGGTGTCGGCCCCTGCGGCCTCCCGGCGCACGCACAACAGCAGACCCGCCGCACCGTGGCGCCCCCAATAGCGCGCACCGTCGGGGTCGAAGACCCAGCCGTCCCCATCTCCGCGCACTCCGGCGACCTCTCCTCGGATGGTCCGGGCGCACCGCCACGCGGCGATGTTCCCGACTCGCATGCATTCGTCCCCAACGGTACCGGGTGTCGCGATCGGCACGCACGATTGCGGACTAGGGTTGGGGCCACGACAGAAGGGACGGTCGTGAGTGCGCAGCAGTCACCGGTACGCTCCGCGCTGACTCATGCCGGTCACCGGGTGGTGCCGGAGTCGTCCCAGGCCAATCCCCGACTGCGCCAGGTGATCGCCGACCGGCGCGAGCTGGCCGCGATGACCCGTGACCGGGTGAGTTCGCCGATCGCCGCCTTCCGGTTCTACGCCGGAACCACCCCGGGCCGGCTGGTGGTGATCATGCTGGCGATGATCTTGGCGTGCGCTCTGACCGGCTGGTATTCGTCGTCGGCGCTGAGCACCCGCAGCGAGACCCTGGCCACCCTGATCGACCGCACCGAGCCGCTCGCCGAATCGGCGGAGGTCCTCTACAGCTCGCTCTCGGTGGCCGACGCCGCCGCCAACTCGGCGTTCATCTCCGGCGGCCGCGAATCCACGCAGCTGCGCCACCAGTACGCCGACGCGGTGGCCAGCGCCGGCACCGCGCTGGTAGCCTCGGCCGACGCCGCCCCGCCCGGCGAGGAGACGACCGACGGCGACCAGCCCGCGATCCGCAGCGATCTGGCGCTGCTCGCCACCCAGATCCCGGTGTACACCGGTCTGATCGAGACCGCCCGCACCAACAACCGGCTCGGCAATCCGGTGGGCTCCGCCTATCTGGTTCAGGCCTCGAGCCTCATGCAGGATCAGATCCTGCCGGCCGCCAAACGCCTCTACGATCAGAGGTCGACGGCCATCTCCGAGCCGCAGCGGACCCTGACCGTCCCGCCGTGGGGCGTGTACGTGGCGCTGGCCGGCACCATCCTGATGCTGGCGCTGGTGGCACGCTATCTGGCGCTGCGCACCCGCCGGCATTTCAACATCGGCCTGATCCTCGCGCTGGCCTCACTGGTCGTCGGCACCCTGTGGCTGCTGGTGACCGGCCTGACCTCGGTGGCCGCGGCGAACACCGCCAAGAACGGCGGCGCCGACCCCCTGCACGAGCTCACCTCGATGCGGATCCTCACTCAGCAGGCCCGCTCGGTAGAGACCCTCTCCCTGGTGCGACGGACCGCCCCGGCCCAGCTCGATCAGGACTTCACCGGTTCCATCGACCGGATCACCGCGATGGCCGACACCCTGATCGCGCAGAACCCCGACGCCGCGGAGATCACCGAACCGCTGGAGAAGACCAAAGCCGCCCTGCGCCAGTGGGCGGAGGCGCACAGCGGTGTCACCGACGAGCTCACCTCCGGGGACTTCGCGGCGGCCGTAGACCAGACCATCGGCACCAGCGAGTCCAGCACCGCGACCGGCTACACCGCGGTCAACGATTCGCTGCTGCGTGCCATCGCGGACACCCGCGCGACCTTCCGCGACAAGATCCACACCGCTCAGCAACTGCTCGGCTTCACCGGCAGCGGGATCGGCCTGCTCTGCGCCTTGGCCGCATTGTCGGTGGTCGGCGGCCTGATCCCGCGCATCCGGGAGTACCGGTGACCGGCCGGCGGCCCGCCCGCGCCGCTCTGGCGGCCCTGCTCGTGCTGGTCCTGGCGCTGGCCGGCTGCACCCTCGACGGCGCCCCGCACGGCGATCCGCCGACCACCACCGCGGTACTGCCCACCCCGCCGGGCGCATCCAGCGGTGTGCCCGCCCCCATCGGGATCGACGCCCAGACCTGCGACGCCGACGTCAGCCTCCGGCCGCCGGCGACGATGCCCGAACCCGGCGACATGCCGCGCGGCTCCACCATGCGCCGTATCGCCGACCGGGGCCGGCTGGTGGTCGGCACCGATCTGGGCAGCAATCCGCTCAGCTTCCGCGACCCCATCTCCGGCGACATCGAGGGCTTCGACGTGGACGTGGCGCACTGGATCTCGGATGCGATCTTCGGCGAATCCCGCATCGAGTACCGGATCCTGTCGACCGGGGACCGGATCCGGGCACTACAGAACGGCGAGGTGGACATCGTCGTGAAATCCATGTCGATCACCTGCGAGCGGCTCGATCAGGTGGCCTTCTCGTCGCCGTATTACAGTGCTTCACAACGGATTCTGACCTATCGCGGTTCCGGGATCCGGGACGCGCAGTCGCTCAACGGCAAGACCGCCTGCGCCACCGGCGGCGCCACCGCCATCACCCGGCTGCTCAAGCGGGCGCCGGAGGCGCACATCGTGACCACCAACAACTGGTCCGACTGCCTGGTGATGCTGCAGCAGGACCAGGTGGACGCCATCGCCGGCGACGACCCGATCCTGGCCGGGATCGCCGCGCAGGATCCGCAGGTGCAGGTGGTCGGCGAATCGCTCGGTTACGAGAACTACGGCGTGGGAATCCCCTTGGGCCAGAACGATCTGGTCCGCTTCATCAACGGCGTGCTGGCCGAGCGCATCGCCGACGGCAGCTGGCAGAGTTCCTACAACCGGTGGCTCTCGGTGCTCGGTCCCGGGTATCCACCGACCATCCGCTATCGCGACTGACTCGGTGAGCTGAGGAGAGATGACACCCACCCCACCACACAGCGATCCGGATCCGGCGACCGGCGCCGGGTCGACGGCCTCCGAGCCCACCGTGCAGACACAGCGCGCCACCGAGGCCACTCCGATGCCGACCGAAGTCACCCCGATGCCGACCGAGGCCACCCAGGGAACGCAGGCCGCCACCCCGGATCTGTCCGGCGAGACCGAGGCCACCGCGCTGCGCCGGATCATCGGCGATACGCCGCGGCGGACGCTCCGGCGCGCCACCGCTCCCGTGCACGACCGCCGGCTCGGCGCCGAACTGGTACCGCTGCCCACCATCCAGGACATCGATCCCGACGACGCGGTGCTGTCGAATCCGATCATCGTCGAGAGCAAACGCTTCTGCTGGAAGTGCGGCAAGCCGGTCGGCCGGAGCGACGGCGACGGTGCCGGGCCGCTCACCGGGCACTGTCCGCACTGCGGCGCCCGCTACTCGTTCGTCCCCGGGCTCGCCCGCGGCACGATGGTCGCCGACCAGTACGAGATCGCCGGCGCGATCGCCCACGGCGGCATGGGCTGGATCTATCTGGCCGTCGACCACAACGTCTCCGATCGCCCGGTGGTGCTCAAAGGTCTGCTGAACTCGTCGGATTCGGCGGCGCGCGCCGTCGCCATCGCCGAGCGCCAGTTCCTGGCATCGGTGAACGATCCGGGCATCGTCAAGATCTACAACTTCGTCGAGTACACCGACCCGGACGACCGCCAGTTCGGCTACATCGTCATGGAGTACGTGGGCGGTCACACGCTCAAACAGCTGACCACCGACAGCCGCGGCGAGAAGATCAACCTGCCGATCGAGCAGGCGATGGCCTACATTCTCGAAGTGCTCTCGGCCGTGGGGCATCTGCATTCGCTCGGGCTGGTCTACAACGACGTGAAGCCCGACAACATCATGATCACCCAGGACGAGGTGAAGCTGATCGACCTGGGCGCGGTCTCGGCGATCAACGGCTACGGCCATCTGTACGGCACCCCCGGGTTCCAGGCCCCGGAGATCGTCGAGACCGGACCGCAGGTGGTCACCGACATCTACGGCATCGGCCGCACCCTGGCCGTGCTGACCCTGGACATGCCGATGACCAAGGGCCGCTACGACGACGGCCTGCCCGACCCGGACACCACCGAGCTGTTCCTGGAGAATCCTTCGTACTACTACCTGCTCCACCGGGCCACCGCCGCCGACCCGGCCGAGCGCTTCGAATCCACCGAGGAGATGACCAACCAGGTGCTGGCGGTGCTGCGCGAGACGGTGGCCCTGCACACCGGCGTGCCGCGGCCGTCGATGTCCAAGGTCTTCACCCCGCAGCGGTCCACCTTCGGCACCCGGCTGATCCTCGCCCCGGTGGACGGCTTCTTCGATCCGGGCGAGGCCCCCGTGCCCGACCCGGACGAGATCGCCCGCGCCCTGCCGCTGCCCCTGGTCGACCCCGACGATCCGGCCGCGGGCCTGCTCTCGTCGGCGGCGCTCTCCTACCCGCAGCAGGTGCTCGACAGTATCGCCGCTGCCCGCGAAGACGGTTTCAGCACACTGAATCTCGACCTCGACGACGACGGGATCGATCCGGTGCATCCGTCGGTGGAGATCGCCCTCGCCGAGGCCCGCGCGCACCTCGAGCTGGGCAATCTGGGTACCGCCAGCACCCTGCTCACGCAGACCGCCGAACGGTTCGGCGACTCCTGGCGGGTGCACTGGTATCTGGGGATCTGCGCCCTGCTCAACACCGAGACCGAGCTGGCCTACCGCCGCTTCCACGAGGTACTCGAGGCGGTGCCCGGCGAGCTGGCGCCCAAGCTGGCCGTCGCCGGCACCGCCGAGCTGATCGGCTACTGGCTCTCGCAGACCGAGGACCTCACCAACGAGCAGGTCGCCCAGGTCGAGCAGTGGTACGACATCGCCCGTCAGCACTACCACGACCTGTGGATCACCGACCACGCGATCGTCACGGCGGCGTTCGGGCTGGCCCGGATGCTGCTCGCCGAGGGCCGGCACACCGATGCGATCGAGCCGCTCGACGAGGTGCCCGCCACCAACCGGCACTTCGGCCGGGCTCAGCAGAGCGCGATCATCGCCCTGGTGCACGGCCGCCCTCCCGGCGAGGTCTCCCGGGAGGAGCTGGTCGAGGCCGCCGACCGTCTCGCGCAGATCGCCGACGACGACGGCCGCCGCAGCCGGCTGCAGATCATCGTGCTGGGCACCGCCCTGGGCTGGATGGAGGCGCACCCCGACCGGCTCACCGTCCCGGAGGGTCAGTCGCCGCCGGAGTTCCTCGGCTTCCCGTTCACCGAACAGGGCCTGCGGGCCGGTACCGAACGGTCGCTGCGCGAGCTGGCCCGGCAGACCCGGGACAATCGGGCGCACCGCTTCCTGCTGGTGGATCTGGCCAACCTGATCCGGCCCGCGACGCTCTTCTGAGCCGGCTCCGGTCCGCCGGCCCCCGGGCTCTCAGCCGCGGACGACGCCCGCCGCCTGGCGGGCGATCTCGAGTTCCTCGTTGGTCGGGACCACCAGCACCGCGACCGCCGAATCGTCGGTCGAGATCCGGCGGCTCTCCTTGCTGCGCACCGCATTACGGTCCGGATCGATCGCGATCCCGAACGCCTCCATCCCGGCCAGAGCGTCGGCGCGCACCGGCGCGGCGTTCTCCCCGACTCCGGCGGTGAAGGTGATCGCGTCCACCCCGCCGAGCTCCACCAGGTAGGCGCCGATGTAGTGCCGGAGCCGGTGCACGTAGACCCGGTAGGCCAGGTCGGCGGCCGCGTCGCCGTCCGACCGTCGCTGCAGGACGGTGCGGAAGTCGTTGTCGCCGCACAGCCCGTAGAGTCCGGATCCCTTGTTGTAGAGGCGGTCCAGTTGGTCGACGCTCATCCCGCCGACCCGGTGCAGCTGAAAGGCGATCCCCGGATCGATGTCGCCGGTGCGGGTTCCCATCACCAGGCCTTCGAGCGGGGTCATCCCCATGGAGGTGTCCACGGCGCGGCCGCCGTCGATCGCCGACGCCGAGGCGCCGTTGCCCAGGTGCAGCACGATCTGCCTGAGCTGTCCGTCCGGGCGGCCCAGGAACTCCGCGGCCCGCCGCGACACGTACTGGTGGCTGGTGCCGTGGAAGCCGTAGCGGCGCACCCCGTGTTCCGCCGCCACCTGCGCATCGAGCGCATAGGTGGCGGCGGCGTCGGGCAGGTCGTGGAAGAAGGCGGTGTCGAAGACCGCCACCTGCGGCACCTCGGGCAGCAGTTCGGTCACCGCGTCGATGCCGATCAGGTTGGGCGGATTGTGCAGCGGGGCCAGCGGAGCGATCCGTTCGATCTCGGAACGGACCTTCTCGGTGATCACCGTCGGCGCGTGGAAGCTGCGGCCTCCGTGCACCACCCGGTGGCCCACCGCGGACAGGCCGGCGGCACGCAGATCCAGTCCGCTCTCACGCATCAACCGCACCACGACGGCGATCGCCGCAAGATGGTCGGCCACCGGTTCGGTGACCACCCGCTCCACGCCGAAGGCGGTGTGGGTGATCACCGGCGCGCTCTCCCCGATCCGTTCGGCCAGACCGTCGGCGAAGACCTCGGCGGTGTCCGGATCCACCAGCTGATACTTCAGCGACGACGAGCCCGCGTTCACCACCAGCACCGCACCGGCCAGCCGCTGCTGGTCCACTGGATCCGCTCCACTCATGGGCCTGCTCCCTCAGCTCGGGTGATCGGCGACGCTCGACTGCGCTCGCTTGTTGTTCTGGGCCTGGATGGCGGTGATCGCGACGGTGTTGACGACGTCGGAGACCAGCGCACCGCGGGACAGATCGTTCATCGGCTTGTTCAGCCCCTGCAGCACCGGCCCGATCGCCACTGCGCTGGCGCTGCGCTGCACCGCCTTGTAGGTGTTGTTGCCGGTGTTCAGGTCCGGGAAGATCAGCACGGTGGCCTGTCCGGCCACCGGCGAGTCCGGCATCTTGGTCGCAGCCACCGACGGGTCGATCGCGGCGTCGTACTGGATCGGACCCTCCACCAGCAGTTCCGGGGCCCGGGTACGGACCAGTTCGGTTGCACTGCGGACCTTTTCGACGTCTGCGCCGCTGCCGGAGCCGCCGGTGGAGTAGCTGAGCATGGCCACCCGCGGCTCGATGCCGAAGGTCCCGGCGGTGGCCGCCGAGGAGATCGCGATGTCGGCCAGCTCCTCGGCCGTCGGATCGGGCACCACGGCGCAGTCGCCGTAGGTGAGCACCTTGTCGGCCAGACACATGAAGAAGACGCTCGAGACGGTGTCCACACCGGGCTGGGTCTTGATGATCTCGAAGGCCGGTCGGATGGTCTGCGCAGTGGTGTGCACCGCGCCGGAGACCATGCCGTCGACCATGCCGGTGTAGAGCATCATGGTGCCGAAGTACGACTCGTCACGGACCACCTCGAGCGCCCGCTCGACGGTCATGCCCTTGTGCTTGCGCAGCTCGGTGTAGATGCCGGCGAACTCGTCGACCAGTTCGCTGGTGCGCGGATCGATCACGTCCACTGCGGCCAGATCGATGCCGAGTTCCTCGGCGCGGCGGCGGATCGCATCCTCGTTGCCCAGCAGGGTCAGCCGTGCCACGCCGCGCCGCAGCAACCGGCCGGCGGCCCGCAGGATGCGGTCCTCCTCCCCTTCCGGAAGGACGATGTGCTGCGGGTCGGCCTTGGCCTGGGCCAGCAGCTGGTACTCGAACATCTGCGGGGTGACCGCCTGCGGCACCTGCAGATTCAGCTGCGCGAACAGCTCGTCGGAGGCCATGTGGCGTTCCATCAGCGAGAGCGCCGCCTCGATCTTGCGGACCGATCCGGCGGCCATCGCACCCCGAGTGTGCGAGGCGATCCGGGCGGTCTCGTAGGTGCCGTGTTCGCACTGCAGGATCGGCAGGGTGGGCCGGAGCCCCTTGACCAGTGCGTCGATCATCGGGTGCGGA
>NZ_JBJURU010000004.1:41372-120577 GCF_046098115.1 Gordonia sp. VNK21
GTTGTTGCCGGTGTTCAGGTCCGGGAAGATCAGCACGGTGGCCTGTCCGGCCACCGGCGAGTCCGGCATCTTGGTCGCAGCCACCGACGGGTCGATCGCGGCGTCGTACTGGATCGGACCCTCCACCAGCAGTTCCGGGGCCCGGGTACGGACCAGTTCGGTTGCACTGCGGACCTTTTCGACGTCTGCGCCGCTGCCGGAGCCGCCGGTGGAGTAGCTGAGCATGGCCACCCGCGGCTCGATGCCGAAGGTCCCGGCGGTGGCCGCCGAGGAGATCGCGATGTCGGCCAGCTCCTCGGCCGTCGGATCGGGCACCACGGCGCAGTCGCCGTAGGTGAGCACCTTGTCGGCCAGACACATGAAGAAGACGCTCGAGACGGTGTCCACACCGGGCTGGGTCTTGATGATCTCGAAGGCCGGTCGGATGGTCTGCGCAGTGGTGTGCACCGCGCCGGAGACCATGCCGTCGACCATGCCGGTGTAGAGCATCATGGTGCCGAAGTACGACTCGTCACGGACCACCTCGAGCGCCCGCTCGACGGTCATGCCCTTGTGCTTGCGCAGCTCGGTGTAGATGCCGGCGAACTCGTCGACCAGTTCGCTGGTGCGCGGATCGATCACGTCCACTGCGGCCAGATCGATGCCGAGTTCCTCGGCGCGGCGGCGGATCGCATCCTCGTTGCCCAGCAGGGTCAGCCGTGCCCCGCCGCGCCGCCGCAACCGGCCGGCGGCCCGCAGGATGCGGTCCTCCTCCCCTTCCGGAAGGACGATGTGCTGCGGGTCGGCCTTGGCCTGGGCCAGCAGCTGGTACTCGAACATCTGCGGGGTGACCGCCTGCGGCACCTGCAGATTCAGCTGCGCGAACAGCTCGTCGGAGGCCATGTGGCGTTCCATCAGCGAGAGCGCCGCCTCGATCTTGCGGACCGATCCGGCGGCCATCGCACCCCGAGTGTGCGAGGCGATCCGGGCGGTCTCGTAGGTGCCGTGTTCGCACTGCAGGATCGGCAGGGTGGGCCGGAGCCCCTTGACCAGTGCGTCGATCATCGGGTGCGGATGGATGCCGCCGTTGAGGATGATGCCGGCCAGTCGCGGGAAACCCTGCGCCGCATTGGCGTTCACCAGTGCCAGCAGAACGTCGGAGCGGTCCGCCGGGGCGATCACCACCATCGACTCGCTGAGCCGCTCGAGGATGTGCTCGACGGTCATGCCGCCGACCATCACCTCGAGGGTCTCCCGGTCGAGCAGGTCCACATCGCCGCTGTAGAGCGTCGCGTTCAGCGCCGTCGCCAGTTCGCCCATCGTCGGCGCCACCAGCAGCGGGTCCTCGGGCAGCGCCCAGCCGTGCACACCCGTCGAGCCGATGGCCGCGGCGATCGCACCGAGCCGGTGCTCGTCGCAGCGGTTGGCCACCACCCCGGCGATCATGGCGTGCGCGGACCGCACGTCACCGATCAGCAGCTCCGCCAGTGCCGTGACCTCGGCCGGGGACCGGCCCAGGCCGTTCACCACCAGAACCACCGGTGCCGACAGATTGGCGGCGATGCGGGCGTTGTAGCTCAGCTCCGACGGCGAGGCCACATCGGTGTAGTCCGAGCCGAGGATCAACACGTTGTCGCAGTGCTGGGCCACCGTGTGATAGCGGTCGACGATCTCGGCGATCGCACCGTCGGGGTCGGCGTGCACATCGTCGTAGGTGACGCCGATGCAGTCCGCCGCCGGCAGATCCACCGAGGCCTGCTGCAGGAACAGGTCCAGGATGTAGTCGTCCTCACCTGCGCGGGCCCGCGAGATGGGGCGGAAGACGCCCACCCGGCCGCCGGTGGCGGTCAGATGGGTGAGCACCCCCAGCGCCACAGTCGATTTACCGGTCTCCGGTTCGGCGGAGGCGATGTAGACGCCGCGCGCCGGCGTCGGGGAGCTGCTCGTCATGAGCTCAGCGTAGTCTCCGGCGGCGCGCTGTCCGGGAGGACGGCGCGGACGATGATGTCGGCGATCTGCTGGTCGGTCATCACGCTGCGCGGCACCAGCAGCTCCGAGTAGACCAGCCGGGCGATCAGTTCCAGGGCTGCCTTCGGATTGGGTTGCAGGACAGCGGTTTCGTCGTCCTTGAGGTCGGCGACCACCACGTCCACTGCACGTTCGAGGATCGTCGGCCCGTCCGGATCCTCCGCCGCCACCAGCGTGTTCACCAGTTCTTCCGGCTCATGTCGCAGCACATACTGCAGTGCCTGATGTTCGCGCAGATAGGCCAGCGTGTTCACCACCCGGGCATGGACGCGGGCCGGCACGTCCGGCTCGGCCTCGCTCCACTCGACGATCTTCTCGCGCATGAGGCCGATCTCGTAGTCGACGATCGCGCCGACCAGCGCATCCCGGCCGCCGAACATCCGATAGGCGGTGGCCCGGGCGACACCGGCGTGGCGGGCCACCGAGGTGAGGCTGAGCGCGCGCGCACCGAACCGGGACACCATCGCCACCCCGACCTGGACCAGTCGGTCGTTGTCCACCGCCGGCTACTCCGGATCGATGATGTGCACGGCGGCTTCCTCCGCCGAGGCGCCCGCTCCGTCGACGCCGGCGTCGGTGCCCAGCAGCTGGGCGTCGACGTCCTCGGCGGTCCCCTCGTCGGGGGCGATCAGCCGGCCGGCGCGGCGGTCGCCCACCTCGGTGTCACCGGTCGGATAGTCCGGGTCGTCCGGGTCCTCGGCGACGTCCGGCTCCTCCTCGGAGAGCCGCTGATCGAGGCTCTCGTGCTCCCGGTCGCCCGGGTCGCGGTCCGGGGGGGAGTAGCCGCGGTCGAGGACGTCCTCCAACTCGTGGTCGGACAGCGTCTCCTCCGGTTGCAACTGCCCGATTTCGTAATCGTCTTCCTCGTCCTTCACGCCTTCCAGTGTATCGGCTCACCGGCGTCGCCACGGCTCGTAAGAGCGCGGATCATCCACCGGTTCCACATGCACCACCACCCGCAGATCCGGCAGCGCCGCGGTCAGCGCATCCTGCACCTGTTCGGCCAGGTCGTGTCCGCGCCGGACCGTCCAGTCGCCAGGCACCAGCGCGTGCAGGGTAACGAAGCGCAGCCACCCGGACTGCCGGGTGCGCACATCGTGGAAGTCCACCTCCGGCGACCGGAAGCCGTCGAGCACCCGCTCGATCTCACACTGATCGGCGGCGTCGAGCGCCGCATCCATCAGACCGCCCACCGAACGGCGGATGAGCCCGTAGCCCACGTACAGGATGTTCACCGCCACCGCGATCGCGATCAGCGCATCCAGCGGCAGCCAGCCGGTCAGGGCGACGAGTGCCACGCCGATCACCACGCCCACGGTGGTCCAGACGTCCGTGAGCAGATGCCGGCCGTCGGCCTGCAGTGCGATGGACCGGTGGCGGCGCCCGGCCCGGACCAGCGCCCAGCCGGCGAGCCCGTTGAGTGCACCGGCCAGGGTGGAGACCGCCAGGCCCACACCCACCGTCTCCAGCTCGCGGGGGTGCAGCAGCCGTTCCACCGCGCTGGCGATGATGATCGCGGCGGCGATCAGGATCATCAGGCCCTCGATGATCGCCGAGAAGTACTCGGCCTTCGCATGGCCGAACTGGTGGCTGTCGTCGGGCGGGCGGGCGGCCACCCACAGGGCCACGAAGGCGACGACCGCCGCGGTCAGGTTCACCAGCGACTCGGCCGCGTCGGAGAGCAGCCCCACCGAGCCGGTGATCTGCCAGGCGATCACCTTGAGGGCCATGGTGACCAGAGCGGCCGCAATGGACAGCAGCGCCCACCGGCTCAGCTGGGCGCGATCGGTCGTGTTCTGCACCGATCCATCATCCCCCGGCGGCGGCGCCGATGCGGCGCGACCGGCCGCGATGGACGGGAGCGGCGGGATCGTCTCAAAGTGCCCGAGCCGCCCCGTTCACGCGCCGGGCCGGGCATGGTGGGGTCATGCTCGACGAGTTGGAAGTCCAGGCCCGGTCGATGTACGACGCCGGCGAGTACGAGCACGCGCTGGCCGAATTCTCCGTGCTGCGCGAGATCCGGTCCCGGCGCGAGGGACCGTACTCGGTGAAATACCTCGCAGCCATGCACGAATGCGTGCGCTGCATGCGGCATCTGCAGCTGTGGCAGGACTCCGATCTGCTGTGCAGCGAACTGCACGGCAAGTATCTGCGCACGCACGGACGCGCCGAGGCCGACACCGTCGACGTGGCCAAGCACTGGGCGTGGGCGATGGTCCATCTCGATGCGATCGCCGAGGCCGTCGCCCTGTATCTGGTGACCGCGGACGCCCTCTGGGAGGTCGATCGCGACGGTGCCGGCCGCCTGCTCGGCGCGGCCGCGGCACATCGCGGACCGGGCGCCGGCGACGACGACCCGCTGGCCGGACTCTCGCTGACGCACACCACGGAACTGGCGCAGGCGCTGCGCGAGGTGGCCGACCTGGCCGACGGCGACCGTCCGGCGGTGGGCTTCGACGGGGTCGAGGCCCTGCAGACCGGCTGACCGGTGCGCCGCCGGTCAGCCGACGGTGATCAGGCCGCAGACGGTGATCAGGCCGCAGATTTGGGCGGCAGCAGGAACAGCTGAGTCACGCTGACCACGATCAGCAGCAGCCCGACCACCCAGGCGATGGTGGTGAGGGTGTCCGCCGGCGAGAAGATCAGCATGACGATGCCGGCGAGGATCGAGATGATGCCGCCGACCATCACCAGCCAGCGCGGCGCCAGATAGGTCTGCACGCTCGCCCCGAAGAGGTCCTGGAATCCGCTGAAGATCCAGCCGACACCGATGAAGACGGCGATCATCCACCAGGCGTCCTCCGGACTGATGATCGCCAGCACGCCGAGCGCCACCATGAGAACGCCCAGGACCACGGCCAGCAGCCGCAGCCCGGCCGACAGGCCGATCATCGCGAAACCGGCGAAGAGCCGGAACAGTCCGGCCACCACCATGGCGATACCGAAGAAGAGGCCGGCCAGCAGCACGGTCACTCCCGGCCAGACCATCATCAGGATGCCGGCGACGATGCCGACGATCGACGTGAACAGGATGCTCGAGCGGACTGCGTTCACCGCATCGTCGGGCAGTCGGGCGGGTGCCGGTTGGTTGATCATGGTCAAAGCGTAGCGTCGCAGCCATGCCGCAGCGACCCGCATTCTTCACCCGGGAGGGCGATCACTACCTGCCCACCGAAGCCGCGCACAGCCATTGGAGCGACGACTCGCTCAACGGCCCGGCCGTCTGCGGCCTGGCGGCCGCCGTGGTGGAGGCCGGGCACGGCCGCCCCGGATGGCGGCCCGCCCGGTTCACGCTGGATCTGTTCAAGAACGCCCGCCGTCTGCCGACCGCGGTGTCCACACAGGTCCTGCGTGCGGGCGGACGGATCCTCGCGGTGCAGGTACAGCTCAGGCAGTGCGCCGACGACGGTACCGAATCGCTTGTGGCCCAGGGCGTGACCGTCTTCCTCAAGGAGGGCACCGATCCGCCGGGCGAACGCTGGCAGCGGCCGCCGAGTGCCCGCACCTTCACGCCGCCGGAGAGCTCCGGCGAGGCGGCCTACTTCGGCGACGACGTGCAGGGCTGGACCACCGACATGGCCGCGCACCAGCACGGCCGACGGCACCGGCTGTGGACCGTCGCGAACCGGATCACCGAGGAGTCCGAACCCACCCCGTTCGTGCGGGCCGTGGTCAACGGCGAGCGGCGAGTCTGATGACCAACTGGGGCTCCGACGGGATCGGCTTCATCAACTGCGATCTGACCGTCAGTCTGGTCCGGTTGCCGCGCGGCGAGCGGATCGGGGTGGAGGCCGACGACCACCTCGAGGCCGACGGGATCTCGACCGGCACCGCCACCCTGCACGACGCCGACGGCCCGTTCGGCGTCGCCGTGGTCACCGCGGTGGACAACAGCCGCGCCCTGATCGACTTCACCGAGCAGGAGCCGGTCACCTTCCGCGAGGCGTGACCGCTACGAGCCGAGCTGGGCCTTCATCTCGTCGATCTCGCCCTGCTGGGCGCTGACGATGGACTGCGCCAGCTCGCGCATCTCGGCGTTCTCGCCGTCGGCCAGTTCGGTTTTCGCCATGTCGACCGCACCCTCGTGATGCTCGATCATCATGGTGATCCATTCCCGGTCGAAGGCCTGTCCGGAGAGCTTCTCCAGATTCGCCATCTGCTCGGCCGTCATCATGCCGTCCATGTGGTGGTGACCGCCGCCGGCCGGCACCTCCTGACCCCAGGACTTGAGCGCATCGGTGAGCTGATCGATCTCCGGCTGCTGGGCGTTCTTCACCTGCTCGGCGAAGGTCAGCAGCCACGGATTCTGGGTCCGGCTCGGCACCAGCTCGGCCATCTCCACGGCCTGCTGGTGGTGCGGAATCATCATCTGCGCGAACGAGACGTCGGCACTGTTGACGCCCGGCGCCACCGAGGCCGCCGTCGTCGATGCGCCGTGCGAGTGCTGGTGACCGTCGTGTGCCTGACTGTCGTCGTCGGAGCCGCAGGCGGTCATCAGGCCGACGGCGGCGAGTGCGGCGCCGGCGGCGAGCAGGCGGCGCAGGACGGAAGTGCGAAGAACGGGTCGGCTCATGCCTCCACTTCTACCCCGTCGCCGGTGGCCTCGGCCACTGCGGCGAGTCGCTCGCGTTCGCGCTCCGCGTCGCGCCGCGCGTTGCGCGGCTGAATGTAGCGTTTGTCGATCAGCTGATACACCGCGATCACCGCAGCGGCCAGACCCCAGCCGAGCAGGATGTCGAAGACGTAGTGCTCGGCGGTGTACACGAGGGTGAAGGCCATCACCCACGCGTAACCCATGAACAGGAATTTGCCGAGCGCCTTGACCCGCGGCCACATGAACAGAGCCAGCAGCATGGTCAGCGCGGCGTGCAGCGACGGGACGGCCGCCACCAGATTCGAGCGGCCCTGCCCCTTCTTCAGCAGATGATCGGCCTGTTCGATGCCCACCACGGCCCAGCCGCGGCCGGAGATCCGTTCCACGTAGGGATTGCCGTCGTTCTTCGGGTCCACCGGTCCGAGCAGGTTGCCCTCGACCACGCCCTCGGGCTCGTACATGCAGTCCGGATCATGCGGATAGTCGGCCACCTCGGCCGAGGTGCATTTGGCCGCGGCCCACGGCGGCGCGGCCGGAACCAGCGTGTAGCCGATCAGACCGATGAAGCTCACCGCCACGAAGCAGGCCGCGAAGCGGCGCCACACCGCCCGGTCTTTGACCCACATGTACGCCGCGGTGGCGTACGGGACGATGAAGTACGACATGTAGACGATGCTCGTGATGATCTCCCACCACGGCGGATCGGCGAACTTGATCTCGGACTGCAGCCAGGCGGTCGGCGAGACGCCGAACATCGCGTGGTCGACGTCGGCCGCGAGATGCCAGTGCGTCGGCATGCCCATCCACACGGCGATGCTGCGCGTCCAGTCGTAGAGCATCAGGATCAGCACGAACGGCAGCCAGTCGATCAGCACGGTGATCGCGCGGCGCCGGCCGATGGTGGCGATGACCATGCCGATGGCCAGGAAGACGATCAGGCTGGTGCGGTCGAAGGAGATGCCGAACCGGGACATCCACAGGATCACGGCGGCGGCCCAGACCAGCATCAGTCCGCGCCGCACCCAGGTCAGATCGCGGGTCTTCTCCTCGGTGACCTCGATCGACTCGTCCGCACCGCCGCCGGAGACATCGGTGACTGCCGGTGCGGCTTCGGTCTCAGCGGTGCTCGCCCCCACCTCGTCGGCGACACCCTCGCCGGCGACTGCCGGCGGCCGCTCCTCCGGCACGGACGGCGTCGCCGGTCCAGTGCCGCCGGGCGGCGGGCTGTCCACGCTCATCTGTCCGCTCCTGCATCCGCCCCGCTCTACGAAGAGGAGCTTGCCGTCCCCCGACCGTCCACAATAGTGGCGATCGGCATTCGTCGACGCAACCGGCCCCGGAGCGGCCCGGCGAACCCGGCGGGCCGTGCGGGTGCCTCGCCTACCATGGCCTCATGCGTGTCGGAGCCCATCTTCGCCAGGACGGCGACCCCCTGGCCACTGCCGCCGAACTCGGCATCGACCTCTTCCAGATGTTCGTCACCGACCCACAGAAGTGGGCCAAGCCGCAACCGCATCCGCAGGCCGAGGCGATCCGGCAGGCGCCGGTCGACGTCGTCGTTCATTCGAGCTATCAGATCAATGTGGCGAGCCTGAACAACCGGCTGCGGATGCCCTCGCGCAAGGCGGTGCAGGAGCAGGCCGCGGCGGCCGGGGAACTCGGGGCGATCGGTCTGGTGGTGCACGGCGGGCATCTGCGCGAGGGCGAGGATGCCGCCGAGGGCTTCGCCAATTGGCGCAAACTCTTCGAGCGGCAGCAGGACAAGGGCGGTTTCGCGGTCCCGATCCTGATCGAGAACACCGCGGGCGGCGACCACGCGATGACCCGCACCCTCGAGTCGATCGAGCGACTCTGGGACGCCGTCGGCGACTTCGAGCAGGCCGGTTTCTGCCTCGACACCTGCCACGCCTGGGCCGGCGGCGAGGACCTGGTCGGGCTCGTCGAGCGGATCCGGGCGATCACCGGGCGCATCGACCTGGTGCATCTGAACAACTCGCGCGACGAGTTCGACTCCGGCAGAGACCGGCACGCCAACCTGGAGTCCGGGCACATCGATCCGGCCGTTCTCGCCGAAGTCATGCGTCAGGCGCAGGCGCCGGGCATCCTGGAGACACCCGCCGAAGGAATCGCCGAAGACCTGGCCTTTCTCCGGTCGCAGTGACCGGTTCGGTGGGCACCGCCGAGATGTAAGACGTGCCATAGAACTTCGAGTTGTCCGGCCGGATCCTTGCCGGTATTGTGTCAATAGTTACCGGCAAGTAACTTATCTGGTCAGCCCGGTCCTCGCGCCCGAACGCCGGCGACGCTGAGGCCAGAACACCATGAACTGAGAAGGAACACTCCCATGGGCCATTACAAGTCCAACGTGCGCGACCTGCACTTCAACCTCTTCGAGCTCTTCGACCTCGACAAGGTTCTTGCGACCGGAGCGTTCGGCGACCTCGACCACGAGACCGCCGTCGACATGATCCGCGAGGTCAACACCCTCGCGGAGGGCCCGATCGCCGAGTCCTTCGCCGACGCCGACCGCAACCCGCCGGTCTTCGACCCGGAGACCCACTCGGTCACCATCCCCGAGTCCTTCAAGAAGTCGTACCAGGCCTTCGTCGACGGCGGCTGGGACCGTGTGGGCGTCGACGAGGAACTCGGCGGCATGCCGGCCCCGCGGTCGCTGTACTGGGCCCTGGGCGAGATGATCCTCGGCGCTAACCCGCCGGTGTTCATGTACGCCGCCGGTGTGGGCTTCGCCAACATCTTCTTCGACAACGCCACCGACGAGCAGAAGAAGTGGGCCATCATCTGCGCCGAGCGCGGCTGGGGCGCCACCATGGTGCTCACCGAGCCGGACGCCGGCTCGGACGTGGGCGCCGGCCGCACCAAGGCCACCCTCCAGGAGGACGGCTCCTGGCACATCGACGGCGTGAAGCGCTTCATCACCTCCGCCGACCAGGACATGACCGAGAACATCTTCCACCTGGTGCTGGCCCGCCCCGAGGGCGCCGGCCCGGGCACCAAGGGGCTGTCGCTGTTCTTCGTCCCCAAGTTCCACTTCGACCACGAGACCGGCGAGCTGGGCGAGCGCAATGGCGCCTTCGTCACCAACGTCGAGCACAAGATGGGCATCAAGGCCTCGGCCACCTGTGAGGTGACCTTCGGTCAGCACGGCATCCCCGCCAAGGGCTGGCTGGTCGGCGAGGTGCACAAGGGCATCGCCCAGATGTTCGACGTCATCGAGCACGCTCGCATGATGGTCGGCACCAAGGCCATCTCCACCCTCTCGACCGGGTACCTGAACGCTCTGGACTACGCCAAGGAGCGCGTCCAGGGTGCGGACATGACTCAGATGACCGACAAGACCGCGCCGCGCGTGACCATCACCCACCACCCGGACGTGCGCCGGGCGCTGCTGACCCAGAAGGCCTACGCCGAGGGTCTGCGCGCGGTGTACCTCTACACCGCCTCGCACCAGGATGCGGCGGCCGCCGAGATCGTCTCCGGCGCCGACGCCGAGCTGGCCCACCGGGTGAACGACCTGCTGCTGCCGATCGTCAAGGGCGTCGGCTCCGAGCGGGCCTACGAGAAGCTCACCGAGTCGCTGCAGACCCTGGGCGGCTCCGGCTTCCTGCAGGACTACCCGCTCGAGCAGTACATCCGCGACTCGAAGATCGACTCGCTGTACGAGGGCACCACCGCCATCCAGGCGCAGGACTTCTTCTTCCGGAAGATCGTCCGCGATCAGGGCAAGACCCTCATGCACGTCGCCGCGCAGATCAGCAAGACCATCGACGAGGCCGCCGAGCCGAAGCTGGCCGACGAGTACGCGCTGCTCAAGACCGCGCTCGACGACGTCCAGTCGATCATCGGCACCCTCACCGGCTGGCTGATGGGCGCCCAGGAGGACCCGAAGCAGCTGTACAAGATCGGCACCGCTTCGGTCCGCTTCCTGATGGCCTTCGGCGACCTCATGATCGGCTGGCTGCTGATCCGTCAGGCCGAGGTGGCGCACAAGGCTCTCGAGGCCGGCGCCTCGGGCAACGACAAACCGTTCTACGAGGGCAAGGTGGCCACCGCGACCTTCTTCGCCAAGAACATGCTGCCGCTGCTCACCGGCGTCCGCGGCGTCATCGAGACCGTCGACAATGACATCATGGAGCTCGACGAAGCGGCCCTCTGACCGAACCGACTTTCAGACTCACCATCTGATCGCAAACGACCCCGCCGGCGATCCCGGCGGGGTCGTTCGTCTCTGCCCCGCACCTGCGGCCCGGTCATACAGACTTCGCGATGCTGTCTCGTCTGGCCCTGCATACTGCGATACCCAGGTGGTGCCGGTTGTCGGCGTCCTGCCCGGCACTCACATCCCGGCCGGCGTCAGCTACCCGACGCGCTAGCGGACCACCCCGTGTTTACGCGGGCGATCGTGACCACATACTGGTCACGATCGCCCGCGTAACTCATTCTGGGCAGTTCGGACAGCGGCGGAAGGGGCCGGGCCATCCGGCTTTGGTCAGTGCCCGGGCGATCTTCGCTCCGGTCGGGCACGACCGGTCGAAGACCTGGTTGTACCCGATCCGCAGGGTGAGCCGATCGTCCTCGATCGCCGCGTCGAGGTCGCGTTCCATATCCCGGTCCCGTGCCCGCGCGTCGTCGTGCCAGCGGCGTCCGTCGAGTTCGACGACGACGCGCCACCTCTTGTAGTCGACATCGCGAAAGCCGGGCCGGCCGTGCAGAATGCGCGCCTGCCTGTTCGCGCCGGGCAGCCCGTGCGGACGCTCGACCAGGGTGAGGTACCCGTGTTCGAGGACCGAGCAGGTCCCCTCTGCGATGTCCCGGAGCACCCCGATGATGAATCGGCGTCTGCTGATCCGGGTCCGGCGACCGAGTGCCTCGAGCAGCCGCCGGGCGGTCGTCAGCCGGCCGCCCACCGCATCGGTGAGAATCGCCACCGCCGTCGCCGGCGTCGGCGCTGCTGCCGCAAGGTCGAGCAGAGCCTCCTCGGTCCGCTGCCGCGGGGGCCGCGTTCCCGCCAGGATCCGCTCGGCGAAGTGCACATCCCGGTGGACGACGACACCGGGCCGCCGCACCGGAGTCCGGCTACCGTCGACGAGCAGGTGGACCGGTTCATCCTCCGCCACTGTCCGCCGTGCGATTACCCGCACCGCCGAAGCACCCGACAATGCGGCCGGCGCTGCATCGAGTACGGCCGCCCACTCCCGCTGATTCCTGGTGAGCGGACCGGTGTGCTCCACGTACACCCCCGGATAGACCGCGACCAGCTGCCGACGACGCAACCAACGGCGCAGCTGTGCGGCATCGGCGCCGCACTCGAATGCCTGCTGCCGGGTGATGACACCGTCCTGGAAGGCGAGCTGCGCCTGGAAGCGCCCCTCGTCGAACCCCGACCGTTCCCCCATCGCTCCAGCATCGCGGCCCGTCGATCACCGGAGAACCCCTCGCAAGCGATCTGTGGACAACGCCGTCCCTGTGCATAACGCGTTAGGCGGGCGTCCGTGACCGGTATATGGTCACGATCGCCCACGTAGCGGCGACTCAGCAGTCGATGTCCTCAGCCGTCGATGTCGAGGTCGACGAGGAGTTCGCCGGCGATCCGTTCGAGGTCGGCGCGGATGGTCGCGCCCTCGGTCCCCGGCGGGACCAGCACATCCAGCCGTGCCTCGAAGAGCGTGCCGCCGGCCATCGGGGCCTGCCGCGTGCCGGTGGTCAGCTTCTCGATCGAGGCACCGCTGCGGCTCAGCGCCGCCGACAGCTCGTGCACGATGCCCGGGCGGTCGTTGCCGAGCACCTCGATGGTCAGGGCTCGCCACGCCTCGGTGGGCACCGCCGCACCGCCGCCGGGATGCACCTGCACCTCGAGCAGTCCCGCCAGCCCGGTGACGGCCGCGATCAGATCGTCGGCGCGTTCCTGCGGCACCGCCACCACCACGATGCCGGCGAACTTGCCCGCCAGCCGCGCCAGCTGGCTGCTCTCCCAGTTCCCGCCCTGCCCGGCGACCGCATCGGCGAGCGCCGAGACCAGGCCGGGACGGTCGTCGCCGATCACCGAGAGCACCAGATTCCGCATGGCCGAAGCCTAAGCCGAACCGGTCCCGGCCCGCACCGGTACGCCGCGATCGAGCCGGCCCGTCCACTCCCCGACCGGCCGGTGAGCGACCGCTTACTCGGGTGGACTACCGTACCGATGCATGGCCGGGAAAGACGACACCGCACAACCCCGGCACTGCCACCCGCAGCGCTGGTCCTTCGTCCTGCTGCTCGCGCTCCTGGGCCTGGCCCTGGGCGTCTCGGCGCTGCCCTCCCCGCTGTATCCGATCTATCAGCAGGAGTGGGACCTCAGCCCGCTCACCGTCACCGGAATCTTCGCCGTGTACGCGATCGGCGCCCTCACCTCGGCGCTGAGCGCCGGCCCCATCTCCGACGCCATCGGCCGCAAACCGGTGCTGATCACCGGACTGATCCTGATCCTGATCGGCCTGGGCATCTTCCTCATCGCCACCCAGACGTGGCAGCTGCTGCTCGCGCGGCTGGTGCACGGCACCGCGATCGGCGCCATCATCGTGGTCGCCGGCGCCGCACTGCTCGACGTGCGCCCACACGACGGCGCCCGCAACGGTCAGGTCAGCGGCGCGGCCCTGAACCTGGGTATCGCGCTGACCGTGCTCGGCTCGGCCAGCGCCGCCCAATGGGCGTCGGCACCGCTGCGCATGCCCTTCGCCGTCGCCGCCGTGATCGCGTGTGTCCTGCTGGCCGGCGCGATCGCGCTTGCCGAGCCGCACACCGAACGCACCGGCGGCCGCATCCGCATCCAGCGGCCGTCGGTGCCGGCCGCCATCCGCACCGACTTCTGGTTCTCGGGCATCGGCATCCTCACCTCCTGGTCGGTGCTCGGCGTCTTCCTGAGCCTGTACCCGGCGCTCACCCAGCGCGCCACCGGCCACCACTCGGCGATCTTCGTCGGCATCGTGGTCGCCGCCATGGCCGCCGCCGCCGCGGGCGCCCAGTGGTTCGGCGGCGCCCTCGAGCCCCGGACCGCCGCGATCGTCGGCGACCTGGGCATCATCGTCTCGCTCGGCTGTGCGGTGTGGGCCCTGCACACCGGCTGGACCGCCTTGGTGATCACCGACTCGGTGCTCCTGGGCATCACCTTCGGCCTGGCCTTCGGCGGCTCGCTGCGCCATCTCACCTCGGTGACCCCGGCCGACTCCCGCGGCCGGGTGATGAGCGCCTACTATCTGCTCGGCTATCTCGCGATGGGCATTCCGACGGTGGTCGCCGGCGCCCTCGCCTCCCGATTCGGCACCTGGGAGATCTTCCCGTGGTTCGTGATCGCCGTCAGCGTCGGCTGCCTGTGCGCCGCGATTCTGGGCATGCGCACCGCCGACGACCGCTGCGGCGAGACCGGCGAGGAGACGCCGGTCGCCCTGGACTGAGCCGCCGGCCCGGCGCACGCACCCCGCCGGACCGACTGTGAGGGGTTCACCCCTCCCGGGTTCAGCCGCCCAGAGCCTGATAGACGGCGCTCTCGAAATCGAGATAGCCGGTCACCGCGGCGGCGTCGGCGAACGGCAGGATCTGACTGGCCCAGTAGCCGCCGATCCGGTTCTCCCGGTCGATCCAGTAGAAGAGATTGGCCAGCCCCGCCCAGGCCAGTGCCCCGGCCGGACGCCCGGTGGGGGCGGGCTCGTCGTTGACCATGAAGCTGTACGCCCACGACTTGGGCATGCCCGGGAAGAACTCGGCGTCGTTCGACAGGGCCGGGATGACGCCGCGCAGCGCGGTGATCTTCAGGTCGCCGAGCTGATTCTGCGCGGCCATCGCCACCGTCGCCGGATCGAGAACCTGCTCACCCGAGTCGGCCGCGCCGTCGGCCAGCCACATGCGGATGAACTTCAGGTAGTCGCCGACGGTGGAGACCAGCCCGTGCCCGCCCATGTGCACCTCCGGGTCGGCCGGGGGCGTGACGTGCGGGGCCGCCGACAGCGGGGCGTCGGGCCGTCGTCGCTGGTGCATGGTGGCCAGCCGCGCCCGGCGGGCCGCGTCCGGATCGAAGGAGGTGTCGGTCATGCCCAGCGGCGCGAAGATCCGCTCGGCCATCACCTCCCCGAGCCGCCGGCCGGTGACCGCCTCGACCACCAGTCCGGCCCAGTCCATATTGGAGCCGTACTGCCAGCGGCTGCCCGGATCGAACAGCAGCGGGGTGGTCAGCGACGCCATCGTGGCGCTGACCACCGACGGGACCCCGTGCTCGGCGGTGAGCCGGGCGTAGGTCTCGTCGAAGAAGTCGTAGCCGAAGCCGGCGGTGTGGGTGAGCAACTGGTGCACGGTCACATCGGAGGCGGGTCGACGCAGGATCGGCTGCCCGCCGTCGTCGAAGCCCGTGATCACCTGGAGCTCGCCGATCGCCGGCAGATACTCCTTGGCCGGCGCCTGCAGATCCAGCACCCCGTCCTGGTACAGCTGCAGCAGGCAGGTGGCGGTGATCGCCTTGGTAGTGGAGAAGATCGCGAAGGTGGCGTCGGCCGGCATCGGCTCGTCGCCGTCGATCGACCGGACGCCGGCCGCCTCGACGCAGACGGTCTCCCGGTCGGTGGTCACCCCCGCCACCGCGCCGGGCACCCCCGGCTCGGCGGTCACCGCCCGGTCGAGGGAGGCGCGGACGGCTGCGGCGATCGTGGCGTCGCCGGTGACGGGTGCGGTCATGGGTGCAGTCCTTCCATCGGGGAGTCCTCCCGGTCTCGGTCACGGACCGAAGGCCCGGAGGACCGGGCACCGGCACGGCGGCCGGCATGCGGAGTGTCGCAGACCACAGTCTAGGACGGCCGGCGGCACAGCCGTACTGTCTGATCGGACAGGCCGCCGCATCGCAGCGGCGCCCGCACTCGTCGAGTGCGGGCGCCGCGGACGGTCGTGCTGTTCGGCTGGTCCCGACTTACTTCGGAGGCATCCGGATGCCGCCGTCGACGCGGATGACCTCGGCGTTCATGTACGAGTTGGTGATCAGCTCCTCCACCATCGAGGCGAGCTCGTCGGGCAGGCCCAGACGCTTCGGGAAGAGCACCGACTCGCCGAGCTTGGCCTTGAACGCCTCGGCGTCCGGGCCCTCGCCGTAGATCGGGGTGTTGATCAGGCCGGGGGCCACGGTGTTCAGCCGCACGCCCACCGCCGACAGGTCGCGCGCCACCGGCAGGGTCATGCCCACGACGCCGCCCTTGGACGACGAGTAGGCGGCCTGGCCGATCTGGCCGTCGAAGGCGGCGACGGAGGCCATGTTCACGATGGCGCCGCGCTCGTTGTTCTCCAGCGGCTCGTTCTGGCTCATCGCGGTGGCGGCCAGGCGGGTCATGTCGAAGGTGCCGATCAGGTTGATCTCGATGACCTTCTTGTACAGGTTCAGGTCGTGCGCCGACGAGTACTCGCCGTCGCGGCCGATGGTGCGCTGGGCCCAGCCGATACCGGCCGAGTTGACCACCGCGCGCAGCGGGCCGAGCTTCTTCGCGGCCTCGATGGCGGCGATGATGTCGTCGGTGCTGGTCACGTCGACCTTGACGAACTGGCCGCCGATCTCGGTGGCCAGGGCCTCCCCGTCCTCGGCCTTCAGATCGGCGATGACCACTTTGGCACCGCGAGCCGCGAGCCGGCGGGCCGAGGCGGCGCCGATACCCGAAGCTCCGCCGGTGACGATTGCACTTGCTCCATTGATATCCATGTGGGGCAGCTTAACCCGAGCGCCCACCGCCAGTCAGCAGGGGACCGAACAAACGCTCCGTCATGGGCGCAACGGCCCGGTCAGCGGCACTGGACGATGGGCTCGGGCGCATACCGGACGGTCCGGGTGTGCCGGGAGACCTCGGCGCCGGTCGCCGCATTGCGCACGACCCGGGTGTTGGATGCGGTGAAGCCCGGCGCACCGCTGCTGGGCAGGCAGTCGTCGCCGGCCGGCAGGGTGATCTGCTCGGGGCTGGTCGGTGCGGTGCGCTCCCCGGTGATCGACTCGACGTCGAAGGTCTTGGTTCCCCACATCCGCACGGTGACCGACGACGGCGACCACGCGGTCTCGATCAGGATGCCGTGCTTGGTGTTGTTGCGGAACTGCAGATCGATCAGGCCTTCGAAGACCGTCGCCTCGCGCGCCTCCGGGTAGCGGGAGATGTAGTAGGCGTGCTCGGTGTGCGCCACATCCTCCAGTCCGGCGAAGTAGGCCGCGTTGTACAGGGTGGTGGCGAACTGCGAGATGCCGCCGCCGACGGCTTTCGCGGCATGCCCGTGGTCGATGATCGTGGACGTCACATAGCCCTGCGCGGTGCCGCGCGGACCGGTGTAGCCGTTCAGCGAGAAGGTCTCCCCGGGCAGCACCAGCGCACCGTCGACCTGCTGGGCGACCAGCCGGATGTTCTCCCCCGACGGGCCGCTGAAGTCGCCGGTGGTGAACTCGGCGACCACTTCCTTGACGCCGAGCTTCTTGGCGGCCGCAGTGCTGAGTTTCGGTTCGAGGACCTTGAAGTCGATCTCGGCCGTCCGTTTCCCGGTCACCGACGCCGCCGCGAGCGCCTGCCCGGTGGGCACGTACTGCACCCGGGCGCCGTCGGTCGAGGGCCGGACCCGGGGGCTGCCGCCGGAGAGCACCACGGTGGCGTCGACGGCCTTGCTCTCGGTACCGGCGAGTTCGTCGCCGAGGGTCGCCTTGAGGGCCTTGCGGGTGATGTGCGGCTTCAGCCCGCCCTTCCCGTCGGGCACGAAGGTGACCATGGCCCCGAGACTGCGCGGGGACACCGTGATCGGCTCGTCACCGCCGGTGAGCGTCACCGGCGCACCGGTGACCTCACGGGCCGGACCGTCCAGGGTGGCCTGCACGGTCTGCGCCGACACCGTCGGGTCGAAGGGCTCCATCGCCAGTTCGATGGGGTGCCCGCGCAACCATTCGCGGCTGATGGTCTCGACCGCGGCATCGCGGTCGATCCGCAGACCGGCCGAGGGCATGTCGGCCACCGGGGTGGTGCCCTCGAAGTGCACACCGCCCTCGACGGCCGCCTTCTCCAGGGTGGCGCGGTGCTCGTCGAGCTCCTCGTCGAAAGCGGCGCGGTCGACGTGGACGACCGGGGCCACGTCGTGGTGTCCGCCGAAGACGCCGCCGACCCGGGCGACCGGGTTGGCGGGCTGCTCCATCAACCGGTCCAGGGTGGCGCCGACGTCGAAGGTCAGACCCAGCGCGCGCGGGTCGACGTCCGCCCGGCCGGAGTCGGTGACCAGGGTGACCGGCCCCTGCGCGGCGGTGACGAGTTTGGTCAGTTCGGTGCGCGCGTCCTCGCGGCTCAGTCCGCCGAGATCGAATTCGGCGATCCGCGCGCCGCGGGCGGTCTCACCGTGCGCCAGCGCCACGTCCAGGCCCACCAGCAGTCCGGCGACGAGGACGACCGCGGCCGCCGCGCGCGCCACCGGGCGCGCGCCGGGTCGCCGGCGGGAATGCTGAGTAGTCACGATGGTCCCGATCTTAAGCAAACACTGAGGAGACTCGCTCATCGCCAGGCCTGCGGCACCGGGATCCCGGGTGGCCCGCAGGACGTGTGGCGGGTCCCCGGCAGAGAAAACTCCGGCCGTACTGCCGGGTCGGGGGTCAGGCAGTACGGCCGGAGCTATCCCGTATATAGGCCGGGCCCCTCAGGGCGTTACACACCCGTCCAAAGTTTTTTCAGATTCATGGATATCCGCAGGTGGTAGCGGAGAAATCACGCTCGTCACCGATGCGCCACGGGCCGCCGGACATCACTGTCCGACGGCCCGTGGCCGGTTCCGCGGCCGCCCCCGAGAAGTCCGGTCGCGTGGGCGGTCAGCCCTCGACGATGGCGGTCACACCCTGGCCGCCGGCCGCACAGATCGAGACCAGCGCGCGTCCGCCGCCGTTCTCCTTGATCTGCTTGGCGGCCTGGGCGATGATCCGGCCGCCGGTGGCGGCGAACGGGTGCCCGGCGGCCAGCGAGGAGCCGTTCACGTTGAGCTTGCTGCGGTCGATCGCGCCGAGCGGCTTGTCCAGCCCGAGGCGCTCGCTGCAGTACTCGGGCGACTCCCAGGCCTGCAGGGTGCACAGGACCACGGAGGCGAAGGCCTCGTGGATCTCGTAGAAGTCGAAGTCCTGCAGGGTCAGGCCGTTGCGCTCGAGCAGCCGCGGGACGGCGTAGGTCGGGGCCATCAGCAGACCGTCGGGACCGTTGACGTAGTCGACGGCGGCGGTCTCGGTGTCGCGCAGGTAGGCCTGCACCGGCAGACCCTTCTCGTCGGCCCACTCGTCGCTCGCGAGCAGCACGGCCGAGGCGCCGTCGGTGAGCGGGGTGGAGTTGCCGGCGGTCATGGTCGCGTCGCCGAGCGAGACGCCGAAGACCGGCTTGAGCTTGGCCAGCTTCTCCACGGAGCTGTCGCCGCGCAGGTTCTCGTCGCGGGTCAGGCCGTGGAAGGGGGTGACCAGGTCGTCGAAGAAGCCGGCGTCGTAGGCCCTGGCCATCTTCTGGTGGCTGGCGGCGGCCAGCGCGTCCTGGTCGGCCCGGCTGATGCCGAACTCCTTGGCGGTGATCGCGGCGTGCTCGCCCATCGACAGCCCGGTACGCGGCTCGCCGTTCTGCGGGATCTCGATGCCCAGCTTGGCCAGCAGCGGCAGCAGCGCCTTGATCTGGTCGGCGGTGCTGCGGGCGCGGTTGACCTCGAGGAGCTGGCGGCGCATGGCGTCGGAGACGGCGATCGGCGCATCGGAGGTGGTGTCGACGCCGCCGCCGATGGCCACGTCGTAGCGGCCGGCGGCGATGCCGTCGGAGACCGCGGTGATGGCCTGCAGACCGGTGCCGCAGGCCTGCTGCAGGTCGAAGGCCGGGGTGTACGGCGAGAGGGAGGTGCCCAGCACGGACTCGCGGATCAGGTTGAAGTCACGCGAGTGCTTGAGCACGGCGCCGCCGGCCACCATGCCGAGCCGCTCGCCCTGGAGGTTGAACCGGCTGATCAGACCCTGCAGCGCCGCGGTGAACATCTCCTGGTTGCTGACCTTGGCGTAGGCACGGTCCTGGCGGGCGAACGGGATGCGGTTGCCGCCGAGAATGGCGACCGGACGCAGCTGACGGGCTTCCGGCTTGCGAGGGGTGTACGAGGCCACTGGGCATCTCCTGTGCGTTGGCGGTATCGACGGGGTCGACCTTGTTGAGTATTCTTACTCAAGAGTAAGTTCATTGTCGACTCCGGCGCCGGCAGGTGGCGATCGGGACCGCACCGCGGTCGCGGTCTCCCCACCGCCGCGGAGACCGTGCTGAACGACCACCGAAGATCTATAAGGAGAGCCGCCGTGGCAGACAACACCGACTTCTATTCGTCCCTGGTCAATTCCGGTCCGGGCGCGTTCATCGCCGGCAAGGTGGGTCTGCCTCAGCCGCCCAAGCTGCGCCGCTACAACCCCTCGCAGCCGCCCCTCGGCGGCCCGGTGCTGCTCGGCGGCGCCGGCCGGCTGGTCGAACCGGTCCGCGAGATCCTGGCCGGCAGCGGCGACTACGAACTGGTCACCAACAACACCACCGGCCGCAGCGCCGACAAGCTCGGCGGTGCCGTCTTCGACGCGACCGGCATCACCGGCCCGGCCGAGCTCGAGCAGCTGTTCGAGTTCTACACCCCGGTCATGCGCTCGCTGGGCAACTCGGCGCGCGTCGTGGTGCTCGGCACCACCCCGGAACTGGTGACCAAGGCCGACGAGCAGATCGCTCAGCGCGCCCTGGAGGGCTTCACCCGCTCGGTGGCCAAGGAACTGCGCGACGGCGCCACCGCCCAGCTGGTGTATGTGCACCCGAAGGCCTCCGCCGGCGCCACCGGCCTCGAGTCCACCCTGCGCTTCCTGCTCTCGGGCAAGTCCGCCTACGTCGACGCCCAGGTGATCCGGATCGGCACCGCCGACGCGGTGACGGTGGACGACTGGAGCAAGCCGCTGGCCGGCAAGGTGGCCCTGGTCACCGGTGCCGCCCGCGGTATCGGCGCCACCATCGCCGAGGTCCTCGCCCGGGACGGCGCCCACGTCATCGCCGCCGACGTCCCGGCCGCCGGCGAGGCGCTGAGCGAGACCGCCAACAAGGTCTCCGGCACGGCTCTGCCGCTGGACGTGACCGCCGACGACGCCGGCGAGAAGATCGCCGAGCACGTCCTCGAGCGCCACGGCGGCCTGGACATCATCGTCAACAACGCCGGGATCACCCGTGACAAGCTGCTCGCCAACATGGACGAGGGCCGCTGGGCGTCGGTGATCGCGGTGAATCTGATCGCCCCGCAGAAGCTGGTCGAGGCGCTGCTGAAGAAGAAGGCCCTGCGCGAGGGCGGCGCCGTGGTGGACGTCTCCTCGATGGCCGGTATCGCCGGCAACCGCGGCCAGACCAACTACGCCGCTTCCAAGGCCGGCGTCATCGGCCTGGTCAACGCCACCGCCCCCACGCTCGCCGAGTCGGGCATCACCATCAACGCCGTCGCCCCCGGCTTCATCGAGACCAAGATGACCGCGGCCATCCCGCTGGCCACCCGTGAGGCCGGCCGCCGAATGAACGCCATGATGCAGGGCGGTCAGACCATCGACGTGGCCGAGACCATCGCCTACTTCGCCAACCCGGCGTCGAATGCGGTGACCGGCAACACCGTGCGCGTGTGCGGCCAGAGCCTGCTGGGTGCGTGATGACCAAGACCGTCACTCTCTCCCGGTTGCCCTCGGCGCTGGCCACCTACCCGAAGGCCGCCGGCGACATGCTTCCGGTGATCGGCAAGCCTGCCCGGATCGCCGCCGATGCGCAGCTTCCGGACACCGCCTACACGGTCTCGGACGTGCGTGTGGATCTGGGCGAGCTGCAGGAGTACTGCCGGGCCACGGGCCTGCCGTACGGCAGCACTCTGCCGCTGACCTACCTGTTCGTACTGCACTTCCCCATGGCGATGGCGACGATGACCGCGCGCGACTTCCCGTTCGGGCCGGTCGGCGGGGTGCACGCGGAGAACGTCATCGAGCGTTTCCGGGAGATCGGGAGCACCGAGCCGCTGACGATCACCACCCGCGCGCAGAATCTGCGTGAGCACCGCAAGGGCATGCTGGTCGACGTGGTCTCCGAGTTCAGCGTCGGCCGCGAACCGGTGGCCCGGCAGACCAGCACCTTCCTCAAGCAGCAGCGCACCAGCCTGTCCGGTGAGCAGCGCGGACCGGCGCCCCGGGCCGCCACCCCGCCGCCGCCGGACCGGGTGCTCTCGGTGGACCTGCCGCAGATCCGCCGGTACGCCGCAGCCAGCGGCGACCGCAACCCGATCCACATGACCAATCTGACGGCCAAGGCCTTCGGATTCGACCGGGCCATCGCGCACGGCATGTGGAGTGCGGCGGCGGCGCTGGCCAACCTCGACGGCTCGCTGCCCGGCGCGGTCACCTACCGGGTCCGGTTCGGCAAGCCGATCCTGCTGCCGGCCAAGGTGAACCTGTACACCCGGCCGCTCGCCGACGGCGGCTACGAGGTGTCGATCCTCAACCGGAAGAAGGGCTACCCGCATCTGACCGGCACCGTCGTCCCGGACTGAGGCGACCATGATCGACGGCGAAGGCCCGGCACCGCGAGGTGCCGGGCCTTCCTCGGTTGAGCAGTCGACACCCGCGCCTGGGGATCGCTCACCACCAACTCGCGGCCGTATTTCGAGTTCGCGGCCTGAGCTGAGGCAGCGAACTCGAAATCACGACGCGAAACTGACGCGAAGCTCCGCAGACCGCGGCGGTCGCCTCGTCGAGGCCGACGCCCAGGCTGAGCGCCCGCCAGGTCCGGGTAGCCGTGCAGGATCCGGCGCCAGCGCGCCGGCACGGCGGAGGCTCCCCAGCGAGCCCCGAGCAGCGCTCCCGCGATCGCTGCCACCGTGTCGGTGTCGTCACCGATGCGGATCGCGCGATCCAGCGCCCGCGTCGACGACGAGGCCGGCGATCCGGTGCGCGTCACACAGCACCGCGGCCGGCCCGCGACGCTGTACCGCAAGGCACGCTGACTCAGGTGTCCTCCGAGCCGACGCCGCGCAGACCGCGCCAGGTGATGCCCAGCAGCAGGTCGGTGGCGCGATCGAGGGAGACGTCGCCCTCGGTGATCCGGTCGGCCACCGCCTCGGCGGCGCCGACCAGCGCCACCGCGGTGAGCTCGAAGTCGATGTCCGAGGCGCTGTCGACGGTGGTGCCGCGCCGGATCAGATCGGTGATCATCGCGGTGACGTCGGTGCGCGCCTTGGTGACGATGCCGGAGAAGCCGGCGGTGCCGATGGCCACCCGGTAGAGCACCCGCCACGACTGGGCGTTCTCGTGCACGTAGCGCAGGAACTCGCGGACCAGGATGCGGGCCTGTTCGCGCTGCCGGATCGACGGATCGAATCCGGCGCTCATCGAGTCGAGGAAGCGTCCGGACTCACGGGTGATGCAGGCGGCGAAGAGCTCGTCCTTGGAGCCGTAGTAGAGATAGAGCATCGGCTTGGAGATCTGCGCCCGGGAAGCGATCGCATCCATCGAGGTCTCGGCGAAACCGTTCATCGAGAACTCGGTGACCGCGGCGTCGAGCATCTGCTGTTCGCGCACCGCGCGGGGCAGTCGTTTCGTTCCCGGCATGCGACCAACTTACCACTCGGTAAGTTACCGGCGCCGGGGGCTCAGCGGTTCAGCAGGTCAGCGCGCCCTTGGCCCGCAGCACCCGCACCACCGACCGATCGACCCGCTTCTCGGTCAGCTTCCCGGACTTCACCGCGTCGACGAGGGTGTCGAGCACCTTCGGAACCTGATCGGTGCTGAGCCACAGCGCCACGTCGATACCGGCCCGGATCGACTTGAGCACGGCCTGATCGATCGGATAGCGGGCGGAGATCGCCTTCATCCCGGACAGGTCGTCGGAGAAGATCACCCCGCGGAAACGCGGGCCGTCGTACTTCTTGCCGTTGCGCAGCATGCCGATCGCCGCGGGGCTGATCGACGCCGGCGTCTCCGCGCCGGTCAGCCCCGGCACGATCAGGTGTCCCATCATCACCCCGGCGTTCCCGGGATCGCGCAGCAGAGTCTGATACGGAACCAGATCGGACTGCCGCAGCTGCGAGAGCGGCGGCGTCCGCACCACCCCCAGGTGCGAATCGCCGGAGCCGTGGCCGTGGCCGGGGAAGTGCTTGAAGACGGGCATCACCCCGGCATCCTGCAGCCCGCGGGAGAAGGCCTGCGCGTACTCGGTGACCACCGCCGGGTCGTTGGAGAACGAACGATCACCGATCACCTCGTCGTCGTCCTCGTCGGAGACGTCCACCACCGGCGCGAAGTCGACCGTGATGCCCAGCTTCGCGAGTTTGCGGCCGGTGCTCTCGGCCAGTTCCCGCACCTGTGCGGCGGTCATCCCCTGCGCCACCATCTGCCGGGCGGACGGCAGATCGATGCCCAGTGAGGACAGCCGCGAGACCCGGCCGCCCTCCTGATCCACCGTCACCATCAGCGGGGTCCGGGACTCCGAGGCGATGGCCTTCACCGAGCCGTCGGAGAGCATCGACAGATCCGACCAGCTCCCGATGAAGATCCCGCCGATCTGCTCCTGCTCGACGATGCTGCGCGCATCCTGCGCGCCGGTCACCCCGACGACCAGCATCTGCGCCAGCTTCTGCCGCAGGGTCAGTTCGCGGAGTTCGGCGGCACCGCAGGCCGGCGCCGCCGGCGACGAGGACGCCGGGGACGCGTCCACGGACGACGTCGAGGCGGAGCTGACGGCGCTCGACGACGGGGCGGCGGCCGGCTGGTCGTCGCCGCAGCCGGCGACCAGGGCGGCGGTCACGGCCAGCGCGACCAGCGATGCCGGCCGGGAGGCCCGACGGCGAGCGGGCCGGAGCACGGGGCGCAGAGTACGAGCCATACCGGCCAGTCTTCCACGGGCCGGCGCCGGACTCGCTGGTAGCCTGGTCCCATGATGCGCGACCGGTTGATCTACGGCGCGGTGGCCGCGGTCGCCGGAATCCTCGTCGGCGTCGGTGCCATCCTGGTGAGCGGCGCGGTGGCCGGCGAGAACAAACCCGCCACCGAGGTGAACAGCTTCGATGCCTCCAATGGCTTCGTCCAGGGTTCGGTCGAGTACGGCACCCGCGACGGATCCGACCGCGGCTGAGCCGCGGACGCTGTCGCATCGCGGCAGCGTCGTCGTCGCCCTCCTCGCTGTCCTGCTCTGCTTTCTGCAGGCTCCCGGACAGATCGCGCCGGACACCAAACTCGATCTGACCGCCGACCCGGTGGGCTTTCTGCGCCGGGCCGCGCACCTGTGGAGCCCGGATGCCCCGATGGGGCAGGTGCAGAACCAGGCGTACGGCTACTTCTTCCCGCACGGGACCTTCTTCGCGCTCGGCGATCTGCTCGGCCTGCCCGGGTGGACCGTCCAGCGGCTGTGGTGGGCGCTGCTGCTGACCGTCGGCTTCCTGGGCGTGGTGCGCCTGGCCGAGGCGCTGCGCATCGGCTCCCCCGCATCCCGGCTGCTCGCCGCGGCCGCCTTCGTCTTCGCACCCCGCGTGCTCACCACCGTCGGCAGCATCTCCTCGGAGACGCTGCCGATGATGCTCGCCCCCTGGGTGCTGGTGCCGATGGTCCGCGCCCTCGACGGACCCGGCCGGGCGCCGCATCCGCTGTGGCAGTCGGCCCTGCGCTCGGCGGTGCCGGTCGCGCTGATGGGGGCGGTGAACGCGGTGGCGACGCTCGCGGCGACCGGGGTGGCGGCGGTGTGGCTGGCAGCGGGCATGTTCGCCGCCGACCGGGCGGGCCTGCGGCGGCGACTCCGGTTCGCCGGGTGGTGGCTGGCCGGACTCGCCGCGGCCTGCCTGTGGTGGCTGGTGCCGCTGCTGATGCTCTCCACCGTCTCGCCGCCGTTCCTGGACTTCATCGAGTCCTCGCGGGTGACCACGCAGTGGACGTCGCTGACCGAGGTGCTGCGCGGCACCGACGCCTGGACCCCGTTCGTCTCCGATGAACGGGCCGCGGGCGCGGTGCTGGTCACCGAGCCGGCGGCGGTGGTGGCCACCGGGCTGCTGGCCGCGGCCGGGCTGGCCGGGCTGACCATGTCCCGCCTGCCGTTCCGGGGCCGGCTGATCACCATCCTGATCGTCGGCCTGCTGGCGATCTGCGTGGGCTACACCGGCGCCCTCGGATCACCGATCGCCGAACAGGTGCAGGTCTTCCTCGACGGGGCCGGCGCCCCGCTGCGCAACGTCCACAAGTTCGATCCGCTGCTGCGGCTGCCGCTGGCGCTGGGGCTGGCGCATCTGCTGGCACGGGTGCCGGTACCGGTGACGGCGGCCGGCTGGCGGGCGGTGAACGCCTCGGCCGCCGCGCAGCGCCGGGTGGCCGCCGCCCTGCTGCTCACCGCCGCCACTCTCGCCGCGGGCACGCTGGCCTGGACCGGCGGTATCGCCCCGCCCGGCAGCTATCGCGCGATCCCCGACTACTGGCGGCAGAGCGCCGACTGGATCGCCGCCGACCAGCACGGCCGGACCGCACCGGCGCGCACCCTGGTGGTGCCGGGCGCCCCGTTCGCCGACCAGCTGTGGGGAATGACCCGCGACGAGCCGATGCAGGCGCTGGCGCAGACGCCGTGGGCGGTGCGCGATGCCATTCCGCTCACCCCGCCGGGGGCCATCCGGGCCCTCGACGCCGTGCAGCGCGAACTGGCGGCCGGCCGGGGTTCGCCCGGGCTGGCGGCGACGCTGGCCGGACAGGGCGTGGGCTATCTGGTGCTGCGCGCCGACCTGGATCCGGACTCCTCCCGGTCGGCCCGCCCGCTGCTGGTGGCGCAGGCCCTGCGCGAGTCACCGGGCATCACGGTGGCCCGCAGCTTCGGGCCGCCGACCTCACCGTCGTCGCCGCCCGGCTTCGTGACCGACAACGGACTGCGGCCGCCGCTGCCGGCGATCACCGTCTACCGGGTGTCCGGCGCCGAGGGCGGCACCGGACCGCGGCTGACCGACCTGAACACCATGCCGCGGGTGGCCGGCGGACCGGAGGCGATCGCCGCGATCAACGACGCACGGACGCGCGCCGGCCGGCCGGCGCTGGGCCCCTCCCTGCTGCGGGCCGACGCGCAGCGGGCCGGCCTCGGGGACGGCAGCGGGGTGATTCTCACCGATACCCCGGTGGCCCGGGAGACCGACTTCGGCCGGGTGGACGATCATTCGTCGGCGATCCGCGCCGCCGACGATCCGCGGCTGACCAAGAACGCCGCCGCCGACTATCCGGTGGACGGCCAGCCCGCGGTCACCGCGCAGTGGCTGCTCGACGATCAGCCGGACCGGGTGCGGGTGCGCACCAGCGGCTCGGCCGCCGACGCCACCGCCCCGGGCCAGACCTCGCCGGCGGCCGCCGCGGCCGCCGCCTTCGACGGCGACCCGGACACCGCCTGGGTCAGCCGCGGCCTTCAATCGGCGGTGGGACAGCGACTGACGGTGGAGTTCGCGCAGCCGCAGCGGAATCTGGCCCTGAACCTGACCACCGCCCGCACCGTCGGCCCGGAGGTCACCTCGATCCTGGTGAGCACCGACGCCGGCAGCGTGGTGGTGCGCGATGTGGAGGCCGGTGAGCCGGTGCGGGTGGTCCTCCCGTCCGGTGCCACCGAGCGCGTGGAGATCCGGGCGATCGCCGTCACCGGCGGCGGCCCCGGCAACCAGTTCGCGCTGGCCGACGTGGGCCTCGAACAGCTGCCGGCCGGAGGCGGTGCGCCGGCGCCGCTGCGCATCCGGCAGGCCGTGGTGCTGCCCGAGGCCGGTACCGGCCCGGTGTCCGGATGGGTCCTCGGTTCGGGGCTGCCCGGCCGTCCGCAGTGCATGGGCGACGACGACGGCCGGGTGCGCTGTGCGCCGGGTCTGGGCCTGACCGCCGAGACACCGGGCCTGTTCGGGCGGACGCTGTGGGTCCCGCAACCCGAGACGGTGACCCCGTCGGTGGTGCTGCGGCCGAAACCCGGTGCGGCACTGGGCGAGCTGCTGGCGGTGTTCGGCCGGATCGCGGTGACCGGTCCGGCGGCGGTGTCCGATCCGCGGGGGAACGCCGGCGCCATGGTCGACGGCGACCCGGGCACCGCCTGGATCGCCCCGGAACCCACCGACCGCGAATCCGCCCGGCCCGAACTGACCGTGAGCCTGCCGCAACCGTCCCGGGTGACCGGGCTCAGGCTCACGGCCCCCGACGGCTACCCGGCGGCCCCCACCCGGGTGGAGGTGGATCTGGGCACCGGGGTGCAGAAGCGCACGGTGGGCGCCGACGGCGTCGTCGATCTGGACCCTGCGGTCACCGATTCGCTGACCCTCACCGTCACCGGCACCGCGGATCTGCTCGACCGCAACGATCTCGGCTTCACCACCCGCGCACCGGCCGGGATCAGCGAACTGACCGTGTTCGGCGCCGGACAGTCGGCCGCCCCGGACGCGGACCGGCCGGTGCACATCGGTTGCGACACCGACGCCGACGGGCCGCTGGGTCTGGGCCTGTCGGTGTCCGGGCGGCTGGTGCGGCTGCAGCTGAACACCACCGCCGGAGCCCTGCGCAACGGTGAGCCGGTGGTCGCCACCGCCTGCCCCGGAGCCCCCGTGGAGCTGGCGGCCGGCGCCCAGGAACTGGTGGTCAACCCCGGCTCGGCGTTCTCGGTGGACAGCGTGGAGCTGCCGACCGCCGGCGGTGCCGAGCCGCAGCCGGTGACCGGCGGGGCCGGACCGGAGGTGCACGCCTGGTCGGCCACCGAGCGGCGGGTCGAGGTGCCGGCGGCGGCCGGCGAGCGGGTGCTGTCGATTCCCGAGAGCACCAACTCCGGCTGGCGGGCCCGGCTCGGCGGCACCGAACTGGAGCCGGTGGTGGTCGACGGCTGGCAGCAGGGCTGGGTGATTCCGGCCGGGGCGGCCGGCACCGTGGTTCTGGACTATCCGCTCGACGGCCCCTACCGCTGGTCGCTGCTGATCGGCCTGGTCCTGGTGGCCGCCCTGCTGGTGGGGGCCCGATGGCCCACGCGCCGTCGCGGCCCGGATCCGCTGCCGCCGGCCCGGCCGGGTCCGCGACGGCTGCTGATCGCCGCGGCCGGCGCCTTGGCCGCGGGCTGGCTGCTCACCGGCTGGTGGGGTCTGCCGATCGCCCTCGCCGGCGCCGGTGCGGTCGGCGTGCTGCACCGCCGGCACCGGGTGGTGGCGGCCTTCGGTCTGATGACCGCGGCGACGCTGCTGCTGGCCACCGGACCGTGGGATTCCGGGTATCCTTACGCCGGCGACGATGCCGCCCCGCAACTGCTGGCCTATCTGTCCGTGGTCACCGTGGTCGCCGCCGCCCCGGTGCCGGGCCGGTGGAGAAAACGGCGCATTGCGGCGCCGCCGGACGGCCCCGCAGGGCACGATGGGACCGTACCGCCGTCGAGATCGCCGTGAGGCGAGGAGTCATCATGCCGCGCATCACCCGCACCCGGCTGACCGGGACAGTCCTGGCCGCCGTCGCCGCCGCCCTCACCGCCACCGGGCTCGCCGCGCCCGCGCAGGCCGCCCCGCAGGGCAAGGTCGACCCCGGTCACGGCTTCTTCTCCATCCACCACGGCACCGGCTGCTCGTACAGCATGACGGTCAAGGTGAACGCCTCGGGAATGGTGCGCTTCTACGACGCGGGCCGCGGTCACCGGACCCGGCTGATCGGCCGCGACCAGGCTCGGGGGGCGATGGCGGCGGTCACCTGGACCCCGCGCTGGCAGGGGCTGCACAAGCTCTACGCGGAGCAGAACGGCGTGAAGTCGGCACCGGTCTGGGTGCGGGTGACCCAGGGCTACGGCTCCGGTGGCGCCTGCATCGCCTTCCCCTGACCAGCCTTCCCGTAACTCGGCTTCCCGTAACTCGGCTTCCCGTAACTCGGCTTCCCGTAACTCGGCTTCCCCTGACTCGGCGTCCCCGGAACGACGCTCTCGTGCCCCGGCGCGGGCAGCGGCACCGGCTCGGCGCGGCGGCGTTCCCGGTTGAGCAGCGCGCGGCGGCAGGGATCCTCGATGAAGGCGTAGCTGGCCGCCGAGACGGCCACGGTGATCAGCACCGTGATCAGCCAGACCTCGACGAAATGCCCGTTGAACGCCGGTATGCCGAACACCCCGAAGACGCTGGTGAGCACGGCGAGATGCCAGATGAAGATGCCGTACGACCAGCGACCCAGAGCGGTCATCAGCGGTGAGTCGAGGAACCGGAACGGGCCGGCCGCGCAGACCAGCGGCGCCAGCAGCGCATAGGCGGCGATCGCCCCGAGGACGATCTTGCCCAGGTAGGCGCCGTCGCTGAGCGTTCCGAGACCGGTGGGCCCGGCCAGCGGCGTGCAGGCCAGACCGTAGGCGATGACGAAGACCGCGAGCATCAGCGGCCGGTTGGCCGAGAGCGCCGCCCAGCGACGCAGCCGGCGGGAGGGGTGCCGGGTCAGTTCCACGGCGGCGGTCAGCTCGGCCAGCAACAGGCCGGCCAGGAACCAGGGCAGGTGGCCGACGACCCAGTTCTTGGGTTCCACCCCGTCGGCCAGCGGCAGCGCCGAGGCCACCCACGCCCAGCCGAGGCTGAGCAGCCCCAGTCCGGTCAGCACCGGGATCCGCAGGTGCGCCCGCGGCCCGCGCAGACCCAGCAGCGCCCCGCCGAGCACCGGCAGTAGCAGATAGAAGGCCACCTCGACCGACAGGCTCCACATCTGCGTCAGTCCGGGAGCCAGGGTCAGCGGCACGAACACCTGGGTGAGGGTCAGATTGGCCAGCCACACCTGCGCACTCGCCCCGCGCGCCTGCGGCAGCAGCGTCAGCACCACCACGACCACCAGCGCATAGGCCGGCCAGATCCGCACGAAGCGGTGCCGCAGATAGCGGCGCACTCCCGGCCGGCCCAGGCCGGGGCGGCGGGCGGCGGCCGCATGCGGGCGCCAGAGCAGGAAGCCGCTGAGCGCGAAGAACAGCGCGACCGCCAGGTCCAGCCGGCCCAGCACCGGGCCGAGTACCGGCCACTGCACGGCGCGGGTCTGGAAGGCCACGTGGGTGGTGAGCACGCCGAGCGCGGCCACCGCCCGCATCCCCTCCAGCTGGGGGAAGAAGCGGCGGTACGTCGGTGCGGTCGGGGTGCTCATGCCACGGCCCACAGTAGTGGCCCACCGGCCCGGCGGGGCGTCGCCGCCCGGCGCCGTCGGTAAGGTCGACGATCATGGCCGATCCACGTCCCCGCCTGAGCACCCGCGACCTGCTCGGCCCGCTCGTGGTCTTCCTCGGCGCGGTCCTGCTGGCCGGGGCGCTCGCCGTGGGGCCGCTGCTCGGCGACGGGCTGCGCGCCGTGCCGATGGACACCGATCAGACCGCGGTGGCCGACGGCTCGGACGGCACCGAACTGCTCGACCCGTGTTCGCTGACCGCGGCGCATCCGCGAGTGGTCACCGGGACCGTCCAGCAGCGCCGGCGGGTGGTCGCCGTGCGCCCGGCCGACGATCGGGTGCTCACCCTGCAGGCGGGAACCGCGCTGGGGGTGGATTCGTATCTGGTCGACGGAAAGCGCGTGAGCCCGGAGACCGCGTGCGGGAAGCCCACGCTGGCCGCCACCGTCGACCGGGTGACCGTGGACCGGAGCACCGCGGCGCCGACCGGAGAGTCCGAGATCCAGTACGCCGACGACCAGGCGGCGACCGTGGTCGACGACCGGCACGGCTACACGTACCTGTTCCCGTGGGAGTTCGACCGCTCGCATCTGCAGTACTTCGATCCGGTGACCCGCCGGTCCCTGCCCATGCGCGCCGAGGGCACCGAGACGATGGGCGGGCGGACGGTGGTGCGGCTGGTGGTCGAGGTGCCCGAGACCGATCTGTCGACGGTGCAGCCGGATCCGCGCACCGTGCTCACTGCACCGGCGGAGTGGTTCGGCGGGCTGCGCGGAGTGCCGTCCGGCGAGGAGCTCACCGCCACCCTGCACCACCGCGCCCACCGGGAGCTGTTCGTGGACGAGACCACCGGAGTCATCGTGTCCGAGACCGCGCGGATCGAGGAGACCTACCGGTTCCCCGAGGCCGCCGCGGCCCGGGACGGTTCGCTGCGCGACTACCGGCTCACCGCGCTGAAGACCACCCTCGAGTCCGACCGGCAGACCGTGCGCGAGGCCGCCGAGCTGGCCTCCTCGCGGTCCTGGCCGGTCACGGTGGTGACGCTGGTCGTGCCGATCGTGGCCGGAGTGCTGGGCGGTCTGCTGCTGGTGGCCGGGGTCTGGATGCTGCGGCGACGGCCCGATGACCGCAGCGGTGAGAACTTGGGCGACCGAACCGACCCCTGAGGTCGGTCCGGTCGCCCGAATTCTGCGGGAACGCCCGTGCGGGCGGTGACTCGGGCGTCTCAGCCCGAGGCGAGCCGGATCCACAGCCCGGTCAGCAGCACCGACAGGGTGGCCGAGACGGCGGCGATGATCGCCAGCGAGAGCACCGAGTGGGCCAGCAGCGCGATCAGCACCACCTCCACGACGAGCACCGCGCCGGCGGGCAGTCCACCGCGGGCCCGATCCCGGGCGATGGCCGAGAGCAGCAGCAGCTGCAGCACCGCGAGCATCGCCCCGGTGCCGGCGAACAGCCACATCAGGGATGCCACCGGCCGGTAGTCCGCGGAGACCAGCACCGGCACCAGCGGTCCGGCGACCGCGGCCGCCAGGGTCACCAGCAGCCCGATGATCGCGAGCACCCGCACCGCCGCGCCGAGCACCCCCGCCGAACGCACCGGGTCGGCCAGCCGCGGATACACCACCACCCCGATCGCCTGCGGCAGCCAGAACGCCGCCTTGGTGGCCACCGCACCGAGCGCGTACACCCCGGCGTCGTCGGCCGAGAGCACCGCCCGGGAGAGCAGCAGATCCAGCGAGACGGCCACGATGACCACCAGCTGCACCCCGGACGCCCAGAGCACCGCCCGCGCATCGACGGTTCCGGCCGCACCGGACCCGGCCGCCCCAGACCCGGCAGATCCAGAGCCTGGTGACCCGGACCGGTGCGCCGCCGCCCCCACGATCACCGCGGCCACCACGCTGCCGGCCGTCCCGGACCAGAGTGCGGCCACCGGTCCCCCACCGGCCAGCACGGCCACGATGATCGGCACCGTCCGCGCCACCCCGACCAGGGCCAGCAGCAGGCCGAGCACGCCGAACCGGCCGGCCCCCTGGATCAGGCCCTGCCCCCCGGCGATGACGGCGAGCGGCGCGGCCCCGGCCAGCGCGGCGGCCGCTGACGGCAGCCCCACGTCGGCGAGCGGCATCATCACCGCGGCCACCAGGACCCCGGCCACCGCGAGAGCGAGAGTCACCACGGCGATCAGCCGCCACAGCTGCGCCCGGCCGGCGCCGCGCACCACCTCCCGCGCGACCACCGCCTGCAGCGCCAGCGCCGGCACCGACAGCACCAGCATGGCGGCCTGCAGCACCGAGAACTCGCCGTAGCCGGCCGGTCCCAGCAGCCGCCCGGCCGGCAGCTGCACCAGATAGGCCAGCAGGTTGGCCACCAGGGTGCCGGCGGTGACCACGCCGAGCGACCGGACCGTGCCCGAACGGCTCAGTCCGGAGCGTTCCCTGTCCACCACCGATCCGGCGGCCTCGTCGGCCATGCGAACCAGTGTGCCGCAATGACAGGCGGCCCTGGTCGAGGTACTAGACTCTCTCCCGACGACGTGAACCCGACCGCGTCCCGCCAGGCCGCCACCGCGGTGGGCACACCCGCTTTCCGACAGACCCACTGAGCGCACGCTCGAGTAGACAGCAGGCATGAGTCGATGTACGACACCGAACCCCTCTCTGAGCCCGACCCCACCGACATCGGATCCCGCATCGATCCGGTCCTCGCGCGGAGCTGGCTACTGGTGACCGGATCCCAGGCCGAGCGCTTCGAGCCGGCCTCCCGGTCCCGCGCCGACATCGTGATCCTCGACATCGAGGATGCGGTGGCCCCCAAGGACAAGCTGACCGCCCGCCAGAACGTGGTGGACTGGATGAACGCAGGCCACTCGGACTGGGTGCGCATCAACGGCTTCGGGACGCCGTGGTGGGCCGACGACATCGCAGCCCTGTCGCAGACCGGTGTCGGCGGCATCATGCTGGCGATGGTCGAGTCGGTCGACCACGTGACCGAGACCGCCCGCCGGCTGCCGAACGTGCCGATCGTCGCACTGGTGGAGACCGCCCGCGGCCTCGAGCGCATCACCGAGATCGCCTCGGCGAAGGGCTGTTTCCGGCTCGCCTTCGGCATCGGCGACTTCCGGCGCGACACCGGCTTCGGCGACAACCCGACCACCCTGGCGTACGCCCGGTCGCGGTTCACCATCGCCGCCAAGGCCGCCAACCTGCCGTCGGCGATCGACGGCCCGACCATCGGCTCCAATGCCCTCAAGCTCAGCGAGGCCACCGCGGTCAGCGCCGAGTTCGGGATGACCGGCAAGATCTGCCTGACGCCGGATCAGTGCGCGGCGGTCAACGACGGGCTCTCCCCCTCGCATGACGACATCAAGTGGGCGCGTGAGTTCTTCGCCGAGTTCGAGGCCGAGGGCGGGGAGATCCGCAACGGCTCGGATCTGCCGCGCATCGCCCGGGCCACCAAGATCCTGAATCTGGCCCGCGCCTACAACATCGTGCCGAGCGACTACGAGTCCGCCGAGCATCAGTCGGCCCCGACGGACACCTACCACTTCTGAAGGACCCGGATCTGAGGGACCGGGGCGGCGGACCGGTGCTGTATGCGGTGAGCGCAGTGCTCACCGCGGTGATCTGCGGGCCGTTCTTCGGCGGCTATCTGCTCCACCGGGATGCGGTGGCCACCCCGCGGCTGCCGCTGTCGGCCGCGGCCTTCGGCATCGACGGTGCGCCGCCGCGCGCCGTCCCGCAGGACGCCGTTCTCGGCGTGCTCTCGCGGGTGGTCGACGGCGGACTGCTCGTCGCGCTGATCACCGCCGGCGCCCTGCTGGCCGCCGGAATCGGTTACGGCCGGCTGGCGCAGGCCCTGGTGCCCGGCTGCGGCGGCGCGGGTGCGGCGGCCGCCGCGATGGTCGCGATCTGGAATCCGTATGTGGCCGAACGGCTGCTGCAGGGGCACTGGAGTCTGCTCACCGGGTACGCGGCCCTGGGCTGGCTGATTCTGGCGGTGCGCCGGCTGGCGGCGCACCCGTCGTGGCGGGATGCGCTGATCACCGCCGGGCTGCTCGCCGCGGCCGGCCTGACGCCCACCGGATCGCTGCTCGGGCTGGTGGTCGCGGTGCTCACCGCCGCCGTGACGACCGGCGCCCGGCGCACCGCTCTCGCGGTGGTGCTCGGCGGCTGGCTGGTCACGGCGCTGCCCTGGCTGGTGGCGGCGGCGGTCGCCGACGACAGTACCGGGGCGGTCGGCGGCGGCGCGCTGTTCGCCGCCCGCGCCGAACCGTGGCTGGGCACCCTCGGCTCGGTCGCCGGGCTCGGCGGCATCTGGAACGCCGACGCGGTGCCGGCCGGCCGGCGCACCGGCTGGGCGCTGGCCGCCACGGCCGCCCTGCTCCTGCTGGTCGCGCTGGGCTGCCGCGAACTGTGGCGCCGCCGGGCGCGCACCGGGGCGATGGTGCCGGCGTTGGCCGGGCTGGCGGCCGTGACCGTCCTGCTCATCGGACTCGCTGCCGCCGGACCCGGTCTGGCCGTGATGGACGCGCTGCTCACCAGCGTGCCCGGTGCCGGGCTGTTGCGCGACACCCAGAAGTTCGCCGCCCTGGCCGTCCCGTTCTTCGCGCTCGCCGCGGCGGCCGCGGCGAGCGCACTGCGCCGCTGGGTGCCCAGCGGTTTCGCCGTGGCCGCCGTCGCCCTGCTGGTGGTGGCCCCGCTACCGGAGCTGGCCTGGGGTGTCGGCGGCGGCGTGCGTCCGGTGTCCTATCCCGACGACTACGCCCGGGTGACGGAGCTGATCGGCCGCACCGGCACCGGGGTGGCGGTGTGGCCGGACGACACCGTGCGCCGTTTCCCGTGGAACCACGGGCCGTCGCTGTCGCCGCTGCCGCGGATGATCGATGCTCCGGTGCTCACCGGCGGCGCCCTGGTGGTGGACGGGCAGGCGGTGGATGCCCCCACCGAGCGGGGCGCGGCCGTCGGGCGGGTGCTGGCCGACGGCGGAGATCCGCAGGCCCTGGCCCGGCTGAACGTGGGCTGGGTGATCGTCGAGAACGCCGCACCACCGCCGCTGCTCGCCGCACACGGCTCACCGGTGTATTCGGGCCGCTGGCTGACGGTGTTCGCCGTCGACGGTGCCGGGAGCCGGCCGGCGGCCGGGGCAGGCGCCTGGGCGGCGGCGATCGCCGCCCTGAGCCTGTGGTTCGCCGCCCTGATCGGCGGACTGGGTGCGGCGGTGGGCCGGGCCGTTCAGAGCAGGTCGGCCAGCACCCGCTGCACACCGTCGGCGGTCGACTCCCAGGAGTAGCCGGCCGCGCGCGCCTGCGCCTGCCGGCCGAGCTCGCTGCGCCGGTCCGGATCGTCGAGCAGGGCGGCCGTGGCCGCAGCGAGCTGCCCGGGATCGTCCACCAGCACCCCGGTGACGCCGTCGACGATCGAGTCGGTGAGTCCGGCCGAGCTGCGGTAGCCGAGGGTCGGCACCGCATGCTGTGCCGCTTCGATCACCACCAGACCCCAGCCTTCCTTGGCCGAGGGCATCAGATGCACGTCGGCACGGGCCAGGAGTGCGTGTTTGGTGCGCTCGTCCACGTGGCCGTGAAAGCTCACCTGCCCGGCGACCCCGGCGCGGACGGCCGCGGCCCGCAGTTCCGGCGCCCACCAGCCGTCGCCGACCACGTCGAGGACCACCTCGCGCCCCTGCTCGCGAAGCCGGGCCAGCACCTGCAGGGCGTGCTCGACCTGCTTGTGCGGAACCAGCCGGGAGACCACGATCAGCCGCTGCGGCCCGGCGGCGCCGCGTTCGGGACGGCCGCCCGGAACGGCGGGCACCGGATCCACTCCGCCGCGCACCACGGTGATCCGTTCCCGGTCCACGCCCAGGTCCACCAGTTCCGCGGCCGACGGCGCCGAGACGGTCAGGTACCGGCTGCCGCGGTGGATCCGCGGGGACAGCCGCGACTCGATCAGCCAGCCGAGCCGGGCCAGCAGCGGGCCGGCCACCGGCCACTGCTCACGGTGACAGTGGTGCACCAGCACCACCACCGGCGCCCGGGTGACGAGCCGGGCGAAGAAGGGCACCCCGTTCTGGGTGTCGATCACCACCGACGGCCGGTAGCCGGCCAGTCGCCCGCGGCCGGCGCGGGCGGCGATCAGGGTCAGCAGTGCCCGCGGGTAGACCGTGAGCCGGCCCCCGGCGCGCAGCACCCGGACCCCGTCGCGCCACTCCGAACGGGCCGAGCCGGGATAACGGGCGGTGAGCAGGGTGACCCGCAGGCCGCGCGCGGCCAGCTCGGCGCCGACCCGCTCGAGGTAGCGTTCACTGCCGCCCCCTTGCGGATGGTCGGTGTCACGCCAGCACAGCAGCAGCAACTCGGTCGGCTCGTTCACTGCCGTCCAGGTTATGCCAGAGTGGCAGCATGCCCGCCCCGCCTCCCCCGCCGGCCGTCTTCGCCCGCCGCGCCACGCTCGCGCGCGCCTGGCGGCTGCTGCGCGAGTTCGGTTATGAACAGTCCGATCCGGACCGCTTCTATTCGGCGCTCGCCGAGGACACCGCGGTGATGGTCGCCGACCTGTACGGCGAGCCGCTGAGCGGGGCCACGGTCCTCGACGTGGGCGGCGGCCCCGGATTCTTCGCCGACGCCTTCACCGGCCGCGGCGCGCAGTACCTGTCGGTGGAGCCGGACGCCGGCGAGATGCACGCCGCCGGAATCGACCACCGCACCTGTGTCCGCGCGCAGGGCCAGCATCTGCCGCTGCGCACCGGGTCGGTGGACGTCTGCTATTCGTCGAACGTCGCCGAGCACACCGCGGCGCCGTGGGCGATGGCCGACGAGATGGTGCGGGTGACCCGGCCCGGCGGACTGATCGTGCTCAGCTACACCCTGTGGTGGGGTCCGTTCGGCGGGCACGAGACGGGGCTGATGCACTACCTGGGCGGTCACCGGGCCGCACGCCGGTACACCCGCCGGCACGGCCGGCTGCCGAAGAACCTGTACGGGGTGTCGTTGTTCCCGATCACCGCACAGGCCGGCCTGGACTGGGCGCGCCGCAGCCGCGGCGCCGAGCTGTGCACCGCCTTCCCGCGCTATCTGCCGCGCTGGGCGTGGCCGGTGGTCGCGGTGCCGGGGCTGCGCGAGGTGGCCGCCACCAATCTGGTGCTGGTGCTGCGGCGCCGCTGACGCCCGGCCGTCCGCTCGACCCGGCCGGACCCCGGCCGTTCGGCCGGTACGGCTACTCGTCGAGCACGGCGGCGCAGGAGATGGGTCCGCCGCTGCTGGTGGAACTCGCGAGCAGATCCTCCCCGTGCAGGATGGTGCAGGTCACGGTGCCGCCGACGACGATCCCGCCGACCGCCGCGCGACCGCCCGGGCCCACGTTGGCGCGCACCGACCAGGGGGCGCCGGTGGCGGCGACCAGCTTCTCGCCGGCGGTGGTCGCATAGGTCACGCCCACCAGGTTGCCGCTGCCGGTGAACTGGTAGGTCACCGCGCCGGGCGCCGCCGTGGGCCGGGACCCGCCGCTGGGCTCACTGCTGCTGGTGGCCGTGCTGCTGGTGGTGGTGCTCGGCGTTGTGGTCGACGAGGCTGAGTCGGTGGTCGAGGTGCTCGCCGACGGGCCGGACGCGGCCGGCCCGTCACCGCCGTCGTCGTCGAGGTTCCGGAAGACCAGGAGTCCGGCCAGCACCAGCACCGCCAGCGCCAGGATCACCAGCAGGCTCAGCAGCACCGTCCGGCTCCGGTTGCGGCGCGGGGGCGTCTCGTCCGGGGCCTGGTACGGCGCCTGTCCGTAATATCCCGGCGGGCTCTGGGAGTACGCGGCGGCCGACTCATAGCCCTGTCCCGCACCGGTGCCCGGCTCGATCGGCGCGGTAGCGCCCGGCTGCCCCGTGGGACCGAGCGGTGCCGTGGGATCGAGCGGCGCAGGGTGATCCACCGGGTCGATCGGCTCGAAGCGCCGGGTGGGCGGCCGGTCCCCATCTCCCGGCCGCCCGTCTCCCGGTTTCCCGTCTTCTGGGTGGGTCATCCCTCTAACGTACCGATCATTCCTCGGCGATCGCCTCGAGCGGTTTGGTGCGTGCGGCCGAGATCGCCGGCCACAGTGCGGCGATCACGCCGACCACACCGGCACCGACCAGCGTGATGACGATCAGCGACCACGGGACGGCGACCACGTCCAGTCCCCAGTGCCCCAGGGCGTAGACCAGCGGCAGCCCGATGGCCAGTCCGGCGACCACGCCGAGCAGCGCACCGAAGATCGAGATGTACACCGACTCCAGGTAGATGGTGCCCTGCACCTGGCGCCGGGTGAGCCCGATGGCGCGGAGCATGCCGATCTCCCGGCGCCGCTCCACCACCGACAGCGCGAGGGTGTTGATGATGCCGAGCACCGCCACCACCAGCGCCAGCCCGAGCAGCGCATACAGGATCACCAGCATCTGGTCGATCAGACTGGAGAACTGGTTCTTGTACTGCTGACGGTCCTGCACCTGCGCGGTGAGGAAGGGTTCGACGGCCTGCTCGAGCTGATCGCGCAAGGACTGCTCGGACACCCCCGGCTTTCCGGTGACCAGCGCGGCGGCCATCATCCGGGTGGCCTGGGAGGGCACCAGCTCGTCGAAGGCCGCATTGCCGATCACCCAGTTGCCCAGGGCGGCGCTCTCCTCGTAGATGCCGTCCAGGGTCACCGTGACATCGGTGCCGGTGGTGGAGGTGAAGGTCACCTGCTGCCCCACCTTCCAGCCCTCGTCCTCGGCGGACTTCTCACTGGCGAGCATGCCGTGCTCGGGAACCTCCAGGACGCCCTGCTTCATGGTCACGTTGATGACATCGCTGAGCGGGCCGCCGACCGGCGTGAACGCGGCCACGTCGTCACCGTCGTAGGTGGCATAGGCCATGTCCAGCGCCACCACGGTCTGCGCATCGGGGACCTTGGTCAGGGCGGGGCCGACGGCCGACGAGAGGGGTGCGCCTGCATTGCCGCTCACCACGAAGTCCGCGGCCAGCTCCTTGTCGATGCCCTCGTTGATGGCCGCCTTGAAGGAGGCGCCGATGGTGCCGATCACCACCACCAGGATCAGGCCGATGGTCAGGGCGAAGGCCGTGGCCGCCGAGCGCCGCGGATTGCGCACCGCATTGGTGCGGGCCAGCTTGCCGACCGCGCCGAACGGCTTCTGCAGCAGCCGGCCGATCCCGCCGACCAGCGGCCGGGACAGCGCCGGTGCGGCCAGCACCACCGCCAGGATCAGGGCCACCGCGCCCCCGGCGACCAGCCACAGCGCACCGGTTCCCTCGGCGGCCGCCGAGGCGCCGAGCAGGACCGCGGCAGCCGCCGTCAGGCCGATGCCCACACCGGTGCGCACCCGCAGCGAACGCCCGCCCGGCTCGGCCGAGGACTGCCGCATGGCCTCGACCGGCGGGATCCGGGAGGCGCGCCGCGCCGGGATCCAGGCCGAGAGCAGCGTGACCACGATGCCCACGACGATGGCCGCGATCACCGCGGCGGGGCGGATCGTGAGGCTGTCGGTGGGCAGGCCCGACGACGCGGTGACCGCGCGCAGGATGGCCGCCATCCCGATGCCCAGCCCCAGTCCGAGGCCGCCGCCGATCACGCCGACGACCAGCGCCTCGGTGCGCACCGACCGGGCCACGTTGGTGCGGCTCGCACCGATCGCCCGCAGCAGCGCCAGTTCCTTGTTCCGCTGCGCCACGATCATCGAGAAGGTGTTGAAGATGATGAAGGTGCCCACGATCAGGCCGATCGCCGCGAAGGCCAGCAGCACATACTGGATGACGTTGAGGAAGTCGCCGACGGCGGCCTTCTCGTCCTCCCGGACCTGCTCGCCGGTGCGCACCTCGTACCGTCCGTCGCCATCCGGATCGAGCAGCGCGGCCACCGCGTCGCGCGCCTTCTCGTCGCTCACCCCGGCCGCCGCGCTCATGTCCACGGTGGACACGTACCGGCCGTCGGAGAACAGCTTCTTCGCCTGCTCGGCGGAGAACTGGATGTTGGTGAAGCCGCCGGTGGAACCGGGCATGTCGAGCAGCCCCACCACCGTGACCTGCATGGGTTCGGTGGTGCCCGCGCCGAACGCGACCCGGGTGGTCTGCCCCACCGTCAGGTCGGCCTTCTCAGCGGCCTCACGGTTGATCACCACCTCGCCCGGTGCCGCCGGAGCGTGACCGGACACGAGCTTCAGACCGGCGGTGTCGATGGATTCGCCGGGCGGGGTGTAGGCCGAGCCGATGCTGGGGGCGCCGCCGGTCTGCAGCGCCTTGCCGTCGGCCTTGGCGATGGTCACCGGACCGGAGTAGTCCACCTGGACCCGGTCGATGCCCAGCTCGCCGCGGTGCTCGCGCAGCTGGTCCACCACCTGGACGGGCACACCCGGCGAGTTGTCGTCGGCCGGGGTCACCTCGACGGCCACCCCGCGGGCCACATTGTCGAAGATCGAGTCGAAGGCCGTCTGCACGGTGGCGGTGAAGATCAGCGCGGCGGCGACGAAGCTGGTGCCGAGGACCACCGAGAAGACCGTGAGGACGAGCCGGAGTTTGTGTGCGGCAAGGCTTCTGAGCGAAACCTTCCGCATCGCTGAGGACCTGGAGGGCATCGGTCAGTTCCCCTCGGCGTCGTTCTTCGGCAGGTCCAGGGTCCGCATCACTTCGAAGACGTCGTCGGCGGTCGGATGGGCCAGTTCGGCGGAGAACCGACCGTCGGCCAGGAACACCACCCGGTCGGCGTACGACGCGGCATGCGGATCGTGCGTCACGATCACCACGGTCTGACCGAACTCGTCGACGGCGGCACGCAGGATCGACAGCACCTCCCCGGACGAGCGGGAGTCCAGATTGCCGGTGGGTTCGTCGCCGAAGATGATGTCCGGCCGGCCCACCAGGGCGCGGGCGCAGGCCACCCGCTGCTGCTGGCCGCCGGAGAGTTCGCTGGGCCGGTGCTCGAGCCGGTCCTGCAGGCCGAGCCGCTGCACCACCGAGTCGTACCACTGACGGTCCACATCGCGGCCGGCGATGTCGAGCGGCAGGGTGATGTTCTCGGCTGCGGTGAGCGTGGGTACCAGGTTGAAGGCCTGGAAGACGAAGCCGATCCGGTCGCGGCGCAGACGGGTCATCTCGTTGTCGCCGAGCCCGTCGAGGGCCACGTCGCCGATGTGGACGGTACCGGAGGTGGCGGTGTCCAGCCCGGCGAGGCAGTGCATGAGGGTGGACTTGCCCGAGCCGGACGGGCCCATGATGGCCGTCACCTGCCCGGCCTCGAAACCGATGGACACGCCGCGCAGAGCATGCACGGTGGTGTCCCCGGATCCGTAGGTCTTCACCAGATCGTCGGCGCGTGCGGCGATGCCGCGTGAGGTCGGTGCTGTCGCTGTCATGGACTACAGGCTTCCAGAGCGGACCTGTCAGCGCTATGGGGGACAGCCCGGAGATGCACCCGGGGTTTGCCGGAGGACCTCCCCGGATGCGGCCGGCCACGACGACGGCGACGGCGCCCCGGAATCCGGGGCGCCGTCGCCGTGATGGTCTGTGAGCCGGGCGATCAGCCGAGCCGCTGGCGCAGCCCGTCGAGCTCGTCGCGCAGCCCGCTGGGCAGCCGGTCGCCGACGAAGGAGAACCACTCGTCGATGCTCGGCAGCTCGTTGCGCCATTCGTCCACGTTCACCGCGAGCGCCTCGGCCACGTCGGCCGGATCCACGTCCAGGCCCGTGGTGTCGAGCTCGGCCGGATCGGCGACGATGCCGATCGGCGTCTGCACACCGGTCACGGTGCCCTCGATGCGGTCGACGATCCACTTGAGCACGCGGCTGTTCTCACCGAAGCCCGGCCACAGGAAGCGGCCGTCCTCGCCGCGGCGGAACCAGTTCACGTAGAAGACGTGCGGCAGCTTGTCGGCGTCGGCGTTCTTGCCGGTGTCGATCCAGTGCTGGAAGTAGTCGCCGACGTTGTAGCCGAGGAACGGCAGCATGGCCATCGGGTCGCGGCGGACGGTGCCCACCGTGCCCTCGGCGGCGGCGGTCTGCTCGGAGCCGACGGTGGCGCCCATGAAGACGCCGTGCTGCCAGTCCCGGGCCTCGGTGACCAGCGGGACGGTGGTCTTGCGGCGGCCGCCGAAGAGGATCGCCGAGATCGGCACACCGGCCGGATCGTCCCACTCGGGGGCCAGGCTCGGGCACTGGCTGAGCGGGGTGCAGTAGCGGGAGTTGGGGTGTGCGGCCTTCTCGCCCGACTCGGGGGTCCAGTCCTGGCCCTTCCAGTCGATCAGGTGCGCCGGCACCGGGCCGTCGATGTCCTCCCACCAGACGTCGCCGTCGTCGGTGCGGGCCACATTGGTGTACAGGGTGTTGCCGTCGGCGATGGTCTTCATCGCGTTGGGGTTGGAGGAGTAGCTGGTGCCGGGGGCCACGCCGAAGAAACCGAACTCCGGGTTCACCGCGTACAGGCGGCCGTCCTCACCGAACCGCATCCAGGCGATGTCGTCGCCGACGGTCTCGGCGCGCCAGCCCGGCAGGGTGGGCTGGATCATCGCCAGGTTGGTCTTGCCGCAGGCAGACGGGAAGGCGGCGGCCACGTAGTAGACCTTGTCCTCCGGGCTGATCAGCTTGAGGATCAGCATGTGCTCGGCCAGCCAGCCCTCGTCGTGGGACATCGCCGAGGCGATGCGCAGCGCGTAGCACTTCTTGCCCAGCAGCGCGTTGCCGCCGTAACCGGAGCCGTACGACCAGATCACCCGGTCCTCGGGGAACTGGACGATGTACTTGTCCGGGTTGCACGGCCAGGCCACGTCCTCCTGGCCGGGCTCGAGCGGGGCCCCGACCGAGTGCAGGGCCTGCACGAAGAAGCCGTCGTCGCCGAGCGCCTCGAGGATCTGCGGGCCCACGCGGGTCATGATCCGCATGGACAGGACCACGTACTCCGAGTCGGTGATCTCCACGCCGAGTTTGGGATCGTCCGAGCCGAGCGGGCCCATGCAGAACGGGATGACGTACATGGTGCGGCCGCGCATGCTGCCGCGGAACTTCTCGGTGAGGGTCGCCCGCATCTCGTCCGGGTCGACCCAGTTGTTGGTGGGACCGGCATCCTCTTCGGTCTTGGAACAGATGAAGGTGCGCGACTCCACCCGGGCCACGTCGGCGGGATCGGAGAGCGCCAGGAACGAATTCGGCCGCTTCTCCTCGTTGAGCTTCACCATGGTCCCGGCGTCCACCAGCTGCGTGGTGAGGCGGTCCCATTCTTCGTCGCTGCCGTCGGACCAGACGACCCGATCCGGCTGGCACAACTCGGCGACCTCAGCGACCCAGGCCAGCAGCCCGGCATGTTCGGTGGGGGCGTTCCCGGGCTCGAGTCCGGGAATGGTCGCAGCGGTCATAAAGCTGTCTCCTCGACGATCTGGCAGTCTTCCGCGCGCGGCATCACGAGCGCAGTCGCCCCACATGATACGCGGATTCCACGCCCTCCAGACAGGGGCTTAGGTACTAGCGCTCTCAGTCCAGCCGGCCGAGCCCGGTCGGCGACCAGAGCCCGGTCTGCGGGTCCAGATCGCTGACCCGGCACTCGCCTGACGCGTCGAGCTCGGTGATGCGATCGACGCGACCGTCCAGGTCGCGATCGGAGTACACGGTCACCGAGTCGGCGGCCGTCCTGGTCAGCGACTCGGGGATGCCGTCCGCGTCGGCGTCGTCGGCGGCCGGGCCCAGGTCCCACAGCGAGCCGCCGTCGAACATCCACAGGTGGCCGGCCAGGTCGCCGCCGGGAGGTTCGCCGGATTCGCCCGGGCAGCCGGTGAGACATTCCTCACCGTCGCCCGGTTCGGCGTCTCCCGTCACGGAATCCCATTCGGTCATCACGCCCCCTCACCGGTGCCGGCGTGCGCCGCCGGCCGGGCACGCTCGCTAGAAGGTTGGACGCAGCGGGGCGCTGTTCGGTTCCATATCTCTGCGGTCAGGCGCGCCTCTGCGGCGCTGATCCGGGCGGCCAGCGACTGTTCGAGTCCGGCCCGGGCGGCGGCGAGGGTCTCCGTGGTCCACCGGAGAGTGGCCGCCCGGCGCGCACTCTGCCGCCGGACGATCACGATCCCCGCCGCCAGCGCGAGCCCGACGACGGTGGTCAGCAGAGTGCCGAGCACCCCGAAGCCGGCCCAGGACACCAGCGGGGTGAGCACCGTCCGGCCCAGACCGAGTCCGGCCGAGGCCCCCAGCGCCAGCACCACGGCGTCCTCGGCGCCGGGCCGCAGCGCCGGCTCGGGCCCGGTGTCCGCCGCGGCGAGCGGCGGGAACGGCTCCCCCGGGTCTGCGCCGCCGGGCAGCCCGAGCAGGGCGGCCGCCCGGATCTGGTCCAGTTCCCCGGCGGACCGGCGATCGAGAGTGCACTGCCAGCTCTGCAGCCGGCCGGTGAGCCAGGTCCGGTAGCCGGGCGGGTCCAGGCGGCGCAGGCCCCGGCAGTGTTCGGCCGCGGTCCGGTGCAGATCCCGCAGTCCGGTGCGGACGTCGGCGCCCAGCTCGGCGCGGGCGGCGGTGAACCCCGCCCGGGCACCGGCGATGCGTTCGGCCCGGTGGCGCCCCGGGTCCGGCGCGGGGGCCGGGTCCGGACCGGCAGGCTCCGCGCGCCGGGATTCGGTGGACGGCGGCGCACCCGGGGACCGGACTGCTGCAGTGGTCCCGGACGGGGCCGCGCACCAGCGGACCAGATCGGCGAGCGCCTCCCGGGCCGCGGGCTCTCCGGCCGCGGCCAGAGCCGCCGACACCGCGAACACCGGCAGCCGCCGGCCCGGGTCGAGCCGGGCCCGCGCCTGCTCGAGCCGGTGCGGCCAGGCCGGCTCGGCTTCGGCCCGGCAGAGCACCAGCGCCACCGGCGCACCGGCCGCGGTCAGCGCCGCGAGCATCGCAGTCTCGTCGGATCCGGCCGCGCAGGTCGGGTCGAGGGCCAGCAGCGCCGCCCCGACCCGGCCGTCCCCGGCCGGCGGACCGCTTTCGGCCCGCCCGGCAGCAGTCGACCGTGCGGCGGCGGACAGAGCCGGGTCCGACGGGGCTGCGTCCGACAGGGCTGCGTCCGACAGGGCTGTGTCCGACAGGGCTGTGTCCGACAGGGCTGCGGCGAGCTGCGCCGGTTCGGCGCCCACCGGACCGGACACCAGCACCGGCACCCCGCCGACGTCCACCGGCCGCCCGGCCGGTCCCGGCTCACTCACGGCCGGCCCGCTGGGCGAGCAGTTCGATCCGGTCCCGGCCGGGACCGGCCGCGGCCAGCGCGGACAGCTCTGCGGCGAAGCGCGCATCGCGCCGGCGGCGCACGGCCGGTCCGAGTGCGTGTAACGGGGCCACCAGCTGCTCCAGACCGCCGGCGGCCCGCAGCAGCCCGGTGGCCGCCGCCGCGTCGAGCTCCGCCCCGCCCGGTCCGGCCAGCGCGGCCAGCAGCCGGCTCAGTCCGTCCGGACCGTAGCGGTGCAGCATCCCCGCCCGACGCCGGCGCTCGGCGCCGGCCGCGACGTCGACGAAGCCGGCGGGCAGGGCGGGCACCCGCACCCCGGCACCGGCCCAGCCGCGCAGCAGTGCGAGGTCGTCGCCGTCGACCCGGGCGCCGCCGGGCAGCGCCGCCACCGGATACACCGGCCGGCCGAGCCGGGCGGCGGCCTGCCCGGCCAGCGCGGCGGCCCGGACCTGCCCGCCCCGCTGATCCGCCCGGCCCGCCACCACCAGCACCGGTATCCGGTATCGGGCGAGTGCCCGCAGATCACAGCCGCGGACCCCCGCACCGAGGACCTGGCAGATCAGATCATCACCGGCCGGATCCTCACCGGACTGCTCGCACCCGTCCCGGAGCGGTCCGCATCGCGCGTCCACCCGGAACCGGGTGACCAGCGCCGCCGCCAGAGTCCGAACCCCCACGCCCGGATGCCCGCACACCCGGATGCGCAGCGGCGCCCGCCGCGCCCGATGCAGTTCCCGCAGCGCCTCGTCCACGTCGCCCATGACCGTCCCTCCCCCACGTCCGGTGTGCGCACCGTAACGACCGCCGGTGCCTCGGCACGGGCTTTCCGCGGGCCCGCCCTCCCGCTGTGGACAACTCCGGCCGCGCCCGGTGGACGGCGCTCGATTCCGGCGCGGATTGGTCCCGGCCGCCGCCGATGCGCGACGATGGTGCGGTGAACACCGACGCCACTGCCGGTTCGGGCGATGCGATCGACCGCTCCCGGCTGTACCCGCGAGTCACCAGTTTCCGGTTCCGCCGCGGCGCGCTGACCGCCAATCAGGAACGCAATTGGGAACGGCTGTGGCCCGCCCTGGGCCGGGATCTGCAGATCGGCCCGGACCGGGAACCGGAACCACCGCTGGATGCCGACGCCTGGTTCGGTCGCACCGCACCGCTGATCGTCGAGGTGGGCAGCGGCACCGGGATCTCCACCGCCGCCATGGCCCACGAGGAACCGGAGGCGAACGTGGTGGCGGTGGAGGTCTACCAGCCGGGTCTGGCGCAGCTGGTGGGCCTGATCGACCGCGGCGGGCTGACCAATGTGCGGATGGTCCGCGGCGACGCCACCGTGGTGCTCACCGAACTCGTCGGCCCCGACAGCCTCACCGGCGTCCGGGTCTTCTTCCCCGACCCGTGGCCCAAGTCGCGGCACCACAAACGGCGTTTCCTGCAGCCCGGCACTCTCGAGCTGATCGCCGAGAAGCTGCGCCCGGGCGGTGTGCTGCACATCGCCACCGCCCACGCCGACTACGCCGGCTGGATCGCCGAGCTGCTGGCCACCCAGGACCCTCGGCGCCCGCACGTGGTGCCGCTGACCTTCGACTCGCCGATCCTGCTGGACCGGCCCACCACCAAGTTCGAGGGCCGCGCCGAGCGGGAGGGCCGCGAGGTCAACGAGTTCGTTTACGTCAAACCCTTTCCCCGGACCAAAGCCGCCGATCGGCCGCGCGGGGACGAGCCGTCCGCGAACATCGTCTCTGCAGACGCCTCCCCGGCAGCAGCCGGGGAGCGCCCCCTGACCGACGAAGCAGGTGAGCGATGACCCCGGCCGATTTCGCCCAGACCATCTCCGGCACCGCGACCACGCCACGCGTGCTGCTGGTGTGGGACGCCCCGAACATGGACATGGGCCTGGGCGGCATCCTCGGCGGCCGGCCCACCGCCGCGCACCGGCCCCGCTTCGATGCCCTGGGCCGGTGGCTGCTCGATCGCACCGCGGCCATCAGCGCCGGCGCCCCGGACCCGGTGGAGCCCGAGGCCACCGTCTTCACCAATATCGTCCCGGGCAGCGCCGAGGTGGTGCGCCCGTGGGTGGATGCACTGCGGAACGTGGGTTTCGCGGTCTTCGCCAAGCCCAAGCTGACCGACGACAGCGATGTGGACGCGGACATGCTCGACCACATCGAGCTGCGCCGGCACACCACCGGCCTGGCCGGCCTGGTGGTGGCCTCCGCCGACGGTCAGGCCTTCCGCGAGCCGCTGCTCGAGATCGCCGCCGACGGCGTCCCGGTCACGGTGATCGGTTTCCGCGAGCACGCCAGCTGGGCGGTCAGCACCCCGGAGATCGAGTTCGTCGACCTGGAAGACATTCCGTCGGTGTTCCGCGAGCCGCTGCCGCGCATCAGCCTCGACTCGCTGCCCGACGACGGCGCCTGGCTGACGCCGTTCCGCCCGCTCTCGGCTTTACTGAAGTAGCCCTCCGGCCTTGCCTACCTGACCGTCGGCCGCGTTAGGCTGCACCGACCGCACGATCGACCACAGCGGCCCGGCGGAGAGACGGTCGTCACCACGACCGCAGGGATGCTGCGTTCTCTCAGGGTCACCTGAGAGAATGCCGAGCGGGTTGCCCATCGGCAGGAAGGAAACCGGCGTGTTCGGACACATCGGCACATTCGTCTATCGAATGCGCTACACCGTCATCGCCGTACTCGTGGTCCTCATGGGCGGACTGGGCCTCTACGGCCTGGGTCTGGGCAACCACCTCTCGCAGAGCGGCTGGTTCGACGAGGGCTCCGAGTCGGTCAAAGGCTCGCTGATCGCCGACGAGGCCCTCGGCCGCGACCACAAATCCGACGTCCTGCTGCTGATCACCCCGCCCTCGGGCACCCGGATCGACGATCCGGCGTTCGGCGCCCGCGTCGAGCAGGTTCTCGACGATCTGGTGACCAAGTACCCCGACATCGTCAGCCGGGAGAACCCGTCCGGCCCGGACGACACCGAACACGCCGGCTTCCTCGATCCGTTCCCCGACGGCAGCGGCGCCGCCGATCAGGCCGCTCAGCAGATCAAACGCGACCGGATGTGGAACCTGGAGGAGAACACCGGTTTCGTCTCGATCGGGGTGCGCGGCAACGACGACACCACCATCCTGGCCAACTTCCAGACCATCGAGCCCTTCTTCGAGAACCTGCCGGAGAAATACAGCATGCCCGGCGCCACCTTCGAGCTGGCCGGCCTGCAACCGGTGGCCAGCGCGATGAGCCACGGCATGGACGAGGACATCAAACGCGCCGAGTTGATCGGCCTGCCGATCGTCGGTCTGATGCTGCTGTTCGTCTTCGGCGGCGTGGTGGCCGCCGCGCTGCCGGTGCTGATCGGCGGCCTGACCATCGCCGGCTCGCTGGGCATCATGACGATCCTGGCCCAGCTGACCGAGCTGAACGTCTTCGCCCAGTCCGTGGTCACCCTGATCGGTCTGGGCATCGCCATCGACTACGGCCTGTTCATCGTCAGCAGATTCCGGGAGGAACTCGCCGAAGGCTATACCGTGCCGGCGGCGGTCCGGCGCACGGTGATGACCTCCGGCCAGACGGTGGTCTTCTCGGCGACGATCATCGTCGCCGCCCTCGCCTGTCTGCTGATCTTCCCGCAGGCCTTCCTCAAATCGGTGGCCTACGGTGCGATCGCCTCGGTGGCCCTGGCCGCCATCCTGTCGATCACCGTGCTGCCGGCCATCCTGTCGATTCTGGGCCGCCGCGTCGACGCGCTGAGCGTGCCCTTCCTCAACCGCACCAAGACCCGCGAGGAGATCGAGAACGGCTTCTGGGGCCGGCTGGCCGGCTGGGTGATGCAGCACCCGATCAAGACCGCGGTCCCCACCGTTCTGCTGCTGCTGGCGCTGATCATCCCGTTCGGGAACATCGCCTTCGGCGGCATGAGCGAGAAGTACCTGCCGCCGGACAATCCCACCCGCGTGGCCCAGGAACACTTCGACGAGCGCTTCCCGGCCGAACGCACCGAGGAGATCAAGCTGGTCGTCGTCTACCCCGTCGACGACGACGAGGCCGGCGACAAGATCGAGGCGATCGCCGCCGAAGCCAACAAGATCCCCGGCTTCACCAAGCAGTTCTCCACCGATGCGGCCCAGGGCGCCCTGGACGGCGAGTATCGGGAGGCGTACGGCGTCACCCAGATGTCGGCCGGCCTGACCGATCGCGACACCGCCGGGGAGGCCATCAAGGAACTCCGGGACATCGACGATCAGGGGCTCACGGTGTTCGTCGCCGGTACTCCGGCGCTGACCCAGGACTCGATGGACTCACTGATGTCGCGCCTGCCGCTGATGGCGGTGCTGCTGGTCCTGGTCACCGGACTGCTGATGTTCCTGGCCTTCGGCTCGATCATCCTGCCGATCAAGGCGGCCTTGGTCTCGGTTCTCGGGCTGGGCGCCACTCTGGGCATCCTCACCTGGATGTTCCTCGACGGTCACGGCGCGTCGCTGCTGAACTACACACCGGGACCGCTGTTCTCGGCGGTGCTGGTGCTGATCATCGCGATCATCTACGGCTTGAGTACCGACTACGAGATATTCCTGCTCTCCCGGATGGTCGAGGCACGCCAGCAGGGCGCCTCGACCACCGAGGCCGTACGCCTGGGCACCGCGCACACCGGCCGCATCATCACCGCGGCCGCCGCGATCCTGGTGGTGGTCAGTGCGGCGTTCGGGCTCTCGGACATCGTGATGATGAAGTACATCGCCTTCGGCATGATCGCGGCGCTGATCCTGGACGCGACCATCATCCGCATGCTGCTGGTGCCGGCCGTGATGAAGCTCCTCGGCGACGACTGCTGGTGGGCGCCGCGCTGGATGCTCAAGCTGCAGCGCAAGATCGGCCTGGGCGAGACGATCCTCGAGGACGAGCCGCAGTTCAAGGAGGTGCCGGTGCTGGCCACCGGTTCGGTCAGCGCCGGCGGCGTGGTCGCCGTCGCCGAGGCCGAGACCACCGCCCTGCGGGCACAGCAGGCCCGGCCCAAGGCGGGGATGGCCGAGCCCCGGCGGACCGGCAGGTTCGGCCGCCGCGACGACGACGCCGACGCCCCGGACTCGGGGCCGCAGCCGACCGCGGAGGCCACGCTGACCGATCTGGTCGACGACGCCGACGAACCCGCCGAGCCGCAGCGCGCCGAGCCGCAGCGCATCCCGCAGCGCGGCCCCGCGCGAGCGCCGCAGCAGTCCCGCGGAGCGCAACCGGCGCGCCCGGCCGCCGACCCCGCTCCGGCGGCGCCGGCGCGCCCCGCGCCATCACAGCGCTCGGCCGCCGGGCCGCAGTCGGAGAGCCCGGACACCGGCTCCTGGCGGCTCGGCGCGGGCGGCGTCCGCCTGGGCGGTCGCGATCTGCGTCCGCGCCCGCAGGCTCCGTCGGCCCCGCCGCTGCCGCAGACCCCCGCGGCACCGGCCCGGCGGCCCGCCGCCGAGCCGGAACAGCCGCGCCGGACACCGCCGGCACAGCGGAATCCGCAGGTCCAGCCGGACCGGCAGGACTCTCCCGGCCGGCAGGGACCGCAGGCTCAGCCGAGCCGGCCCGGTCCGCGCCGGAGCGCCCAGCCGGCCACCCCGGTGCCACCGCTGACCGGCGCCTCGGCGCTGGATCCGAACGTCGACATCGACCAGGTTCGCTCCTCCCGCAGCGAGGAGACCCCGTCCCGCGAACTGCGCCGTGACCGCGACGGTCAGATCAGCGTGCAGGACCTGCTGCGGCGCAGCCGCAGCCAGCACCCCGAGGACGACTGATTCGTTCTCCGGCCGGGAGACGATAGGGTTTGGCAATGCCCACCGACTCCACCGGCCGGCCGAGCGGCCCCGAGCCGGGTGCCGCCGACGGCGCCCGGGCCGGTCGCCGTTCGTGGACCCGGTGGCTGCGCTGGTTCGCGGTCGTCGCCGTCGTCGCGATCCTGATCACAGAGCTGGTGCTGGCCTGGCCGAGCCTGGAGAAGGCCGGGCGGCGTGTCGGCGACATGCAGCTGGGCTGGGTATTGGCGGCCGCCGTCGCCGCCATGTTCTCGATGGACTCGTATGCGCAGGTGCAGCGGGTGCTGTTGCGTTCGGCCGGGGTCCGGGTGCGTCAGATGGAGTCGCTCGCGGTGATCCTGGCCTCCAACTCGATCTCCCAGACCATGCCCGGCGGACAGGTCCTCTCCCCCGCCTTCGTCTATCGCGAAACCCGAAAGTGGGGAGCGACTCCGGTGGTCGCCTCCTGGCAGCTGGTCATGTCGGGACTGCTGGCCGGCGCCGGCCTGGCGGTCCTCGGCCTGGGCGGCGGTCTGCTGGCCGGTGCGCAGACCAACCCGTTCTCGGTGATCTTCACCGTCATCGGCTTCGTGCTCTTCGTCGTCGTCATGCAGTACCTGGCCGGCCACCCGGAGTCCATCGAGGGCATCGGACGGCGACTGCTCGGCTGGGTCAACAGCCTGCGCAACAAGCCCGTCGAGCACGGCACCGAGCGGCTGACCCGGATCCTCAACCAACTCCGCGCGGTCCGGCTGACCCGCCGCGACGGCATCGAGGCCTTCGGCTGGAGCCTGTTCAACTGGGTGGCCGACGTGGCCTGTCTGGCGTTCTCGTGCTGGGCGATCGGCGCACATCCGAGTCTGTCGGGCCTGATGGTGGCCTACGCCGCCGGCAAGGCCGTGGGCAGCGCCATCCCGCTGCTGCCCGGCGGTCTGGGCGTGGTCGAGGCGGTGCTGGTCCCGGCGCTCACCTCAGCCGGCATGCCGGTGGCCGATGCGGTGACCGCCATGCTGATCTACCGCGTGGTGTCGTACCTGATGATCTCCATCGTGGGCTGGGTGGTCATCGCCGTCCGGTACCGCACGGTGTTCAGCATGCGCGACACCCTGCAGACGCAGATGGCCGAGGAGGAAGAGGGCGAAGAGGCCTACTTCCAGACCCTGGGCACCGAGACCGAGGTGGACCTCGACGACCGGCGCGACGAGGATCCGCCGCGGAATTAGCGGTGCCGCCGCCCGGCTAGGCTGAAGGCATGAGCTCGTCGACCACGTCCCCGTCACAGTCCGGCCTCTCCGCCCGCAGCGTGCTGCTGTGGCCGGCTCTCGCCGATGTGGTGGCCGTGCTGGTCTTCGTGGCGATCGGCCGCAACAGCCATGAGGAGGCGTGGTCGCTGAGCGGCTTCGCCACCACCGCCTGGCCGTTCCTGGCCGGCGCCGCCGTGGGCTGGCTGATCTCGGCCGCCGTCGACCGGCCGCTGTGGCTCCCGGCCCGGATCGTGCCGGCCGGCCTGATCATCTGGGTGTCGACCGTCGTGGTCGGCATGCTGCTGCGGGTGGTCAGCGACCAGGGCACCGCGCTGAGCTTCTGCATCGTCGCCTCGATCGCCACCGCGGTGCTGCTGCTGGGCTGGCGCGCGATCGCCGCTCTGATCCAGCGCCGCCGGACCGGCGGCCCGGCGGACGGCTGAACCGGCCCGATCAGCGCGTGCGGAAGTACTTCTGCGCCACCTGCAGGGCTGCGGTGCCCGACTTCTCGCCTTCGCAGTAGATCACCATCACCGTGTTGCCGGTGACGCCGACGAACCAGCCCGGCCCCTGCGGACCGTTGGTGCCGACCAGCGCGTACAGGCCCGGGGCGCCGGTCAGATCGCTGGCGTCGCCGGTGCGTGCGGTGGTCCGCATGGCGGCGACGATCTGCTTGGCGACCTGCGGGTCGAAGGCGCCGAGCTCGCCGCCGGAGACCTTGCTCTCCGCGCCCTTGATCACGAACGGCGCCACCGAGGAATCGGTGCCGTCCGCCGACCGGGCCAGGGAGACGCCCAGCGCCCCCATGCTCAGCATCGAGGCGCTGAAGTTCTGCGGGTGGAACGCGGCGGCGGCCACCTTGGGCCGTCCGCTGCCCGCGCGGGGCGCGGCCACACCGGGCACCGTGTAGCTCAGGCCCAGCCCGAGGGCGTGCATCTGCTGCTCGGCGGGCTGGTCACCCTGCCCGGTGTCGGTGTTCTCGTCGATCGACGAGAACACCGGGTCGAGGGTCGAGCCGGTCGGATAGGCCACGTCGGCGGTGATCTTCCGCTCGGCGGCGGCCGAGTTCTGCGCCATCGCCCGGATCGCGCCGGACCGGGCGTCGAGGGTCATCATGGTGGCCGGCTGCGCCACCTCGACGACCGTGTCGCCGAGGGTGAGCTGTTCGTTCATGTTGACGGTGCTCATCACGTCGGGCCCGGGTTTGCCCTGTTCCCCGGCCAGCCGGGAGGGTTTCGCGCCCGGCACCGCCAGCTGCACCTGCCAGCCGGCGGTGGCATCGCGGATGGCCTGCCAGTAGTTGGTCAGCCCCGCCGAGAGCGGCGAGGAGAGCCGGCGGTCGGACATCACCAGTTCGCCGGTCGTGCGCACGCTGACGCCCTTGATCCGGCTCGGATCAGAGGCCAGCACCTTCATGTCCGGATCGCGCAGGGTCACCGCGATCACCTCGCCGCCCTGCGCGGCGACCAGCTTGTCGTTGATCACACTCGCGGTGACCAGCGGGGCGATGGGTTTGATGGCGGCCGCGAGCTCGTTGACCGACTTGCGCACGTTCTTGGTGGCCGCGGGGTCGATGACGATCTGGTTGACCGGCTCCATCTGCATGAAGGTCTTGCCGGTGGCGCTGCGCACGGTGGGCGCCGGAGTCGCATCGGTGCGCACCATCTGCAGGTGGCCGTCGACGGGCATGCCCGAGTGCAGCAGCCCCGGCTCCCACTGCACCTTCCAGCCCGAGGACAGCCGGCGCACGCTGCCGGAGGTCTTCGATTCGAACGACCGGTCGTCCGACCAGTGCCAGGTGGTCTGCAGGGTGAACGAGGCGGTGCCGTCGGTGTACTCGATGGTCTTGAGCACCTTGGCGTCCACGGTCTTCGGGTGCATGCCGGCGAAGGTCTCGCCGAGCGCCTCGGAGGCCTGCGTCGGGGAGGTGGTCAGGTCGGCGGCCACCTGAGCGTCCTGCCCGGCCAGCGCGCCGGCGAAGGCGCGCGCGGCCCGGGCGGCGTCGCTGTCACCGTCACCGCCGCACGCCGTCAGGGCGAGCGTGCAGGCGGCCACGACGCCCAGCGCCGTGGCCGGACGGGTCCACCACAGATTCACATTCACAATTGTCACTCGGGTAACACCCACATACCAAGTCATGACCTTACGAGTGCGAATCAGTGTGGTCACGATACGACAACGCCGCCGGGCTTTGCGCCTGGTCGGCCGACACCGGGATAATCGTCGCCATGACCGCCGCCGTGACCGTCCTGCGCAGCGAAGAACGCCTGCTCACCACCACGGACTGGCTGCGCTCCCGGCACGGCTTCTCCTTCGGCGATCATTACGACCCGGACAACACCCACCACGGCGTCCTGCTGGTTCAGAACGACGAGATCGTGCAACCCGGCCAGGGCTTCGACACCCACCCGCATCGGGAGACCGAGATCGTCACCTGGGTGCTCGACGGCTCGCTGGTGCACCAGGACTCGCAGGGCCACAGCGGAGTGGTCTATCCGGGCCTGGCCCAGAGGATGAGCGCCGGCACCGGCATCGAGCACTCCGAGCGCAACGACCGCGTCGAGGCCCCCGCCACCCCGGTGCACTACATCCAGATGTGGGTGCTGCCCGACGAGACCGGCGCCGACCCCGGCTACGAGCAGCGTGAGATCGGCGCCGAACTGGCCGGCGGGGAACTCATCGCGCTGGCATCGGGGGATCCGGCCCACGATTCGGCCATCCGGATCCGCAACGCCGCCGCCACCCTCTGGGTGGCCCGGCCGCCGGCCGGCGCCGCGATCGCCCTGCCCCGCGCCCGCTTCACCCATCTGCTGGTCACCCGCGGGCGGGTGGCCGCGGCCGGGACCGAGCTGTCGGCCGGCGACACCCTGCGGGCCGGTGACCTCGGCGGCGAACCGGTGCGCGCCGTCACCGACGCCGAGATCCTGGTGTGGGCCATGAACAGCGCACTGGGCGAGTGAACGAGCCGGGCGGACATCGCGCGCCCGGACCGTGCACTATGGAGATCGTGACTACCGAGCAGATCTCCGGCATCGACCTGCAGTGGGTCGACGACGACGTCCGGGCCGCCGACGACCTCTACACCCACGTGAACGGCCGCTGGCTGGCCGGGCACACCATTCCCGACGATCGCAGCATCGACGGTGCCTTCCACGTGCTGCGCGACCGCGCCGAGGAGAACGTGCGGGCGATCATCGAGAGCGCGGCCGCCGCCGGCGGCGCCTCGGGTTCGGACGAGGTGAAGATCGGCGACCTGTACGGCTCGTTCATGGACACCGAGCACATCGAGGCGCTGGGCACCGGCCCGATCGCCGGCGACCTGGCGAAGATCGCCGCCGTCGCCGATACCACCGAGTTCGCCGCCGTCCTCGGCGACCTGCAGCGGCACGGGGTGGGCGGACTGTTCGGCTTCTACGTCGACACCGACGCGCGCCGCTCGGACCGCTACCTGGTCCATGTGGGCCAGTCCGGTATCGGGCTGCCCGACGAGGCCTACTACCGCGAGGACAAGCACGCCGACACCCGCCGCGCCTACCGCGAGCACATCGAGCGGATGTTCGCGCTGGCCGGGCTCGACGATCCGGCCGGTGCCGCCGCGACGGTGCTGGACCTGGAGACCGCGATCGCCGCCGAACACTGGGACGTGGTGCGCCGGCGCGACGCCGAGGCCACCTACAACCTGTTCGCGCACGCCGACTTCCTCAGTGCCGCCGATGGATTCGACACGCAGCGCTGGATCGATGCGCTGCAGACCAGCGGCGCGCAGACCTTCGACGAGGTGATCGTCCGGCAACCGTCCTTCCTCACCGCCGCGGCCGCACTGGTGGCGCAGCGGCCCCTGGACGAGTGGAAGACCTGGCTCACCTGGCGGCTGCTGCGCTCGGCGGCGCCCTACCTGCCGGCGGCCTTCGTCGACGAGAACTTCGCCTTCTACGGCACCACCCTGACCGGGGCCCCGGCGATCCGCGACCGCTGGAAGCGCGGCGTGGAGTTCGTCGAGCATTCGATGGGCTTCGCGGTGGGCAGACTGTATGTGCGCGAGCACTTCCCGCCGGCCGCCAAGGCTCGGATGGACGAGCTGATCGCCAACCTCGTGGCGGCCTACCGACGGAACATCTCGGAGCTGGAGTGGATGACGCCGGCCACCCGGGAGCGGGCGCTGGCCAAACTCGAGAAATTCACCCCCAAGATCGGCTACCCGGCGAGCTGGATCGACTACAGCTCGCTCCTGGTGGACCGCGGCGATCTGTACGGGAACGCCCGGCGCGCCGCGGCTTTCGACAACGACCGGGAGCTGCACAAGATCGGCCGGCCGGTGGACCGCGACGAGTGGTTCATGACCCCGCAGACGGTCAACGCCTACTACAACCCGGGGATGAACGAGATCGTCTTCCCTGCCGCGATCCTGCAGCCGCCGTTCTTCGATCCGGAGGCCGACGACGCCGCCAACTACGGCGGGATCGGTGCGGTGATCGGCCACGAGATCGGCCACGGCTTCGACGATCAGGGCGCCAAGTACGACGGCGACGGCAACCTGGTGGACTGGTGGACCGACGCCGATCGCGCCGAGTTCGGCGTGCGCACCGCGGCCCTGGCCGAACAGTACAACCGATTCACCCCGGAGGGCCTGGCCCCGGAGCACACCGTCAACGGCGAGTTCACCCTGGGCGAGAACATCGGCGATCTGGGCGGGCTGTCCATCGCGCTGGTCGCCTACCGGCTGGCCACCGAGGGCACCGAGCCCCCGGTGATCGACGGGCTGACCGGCATCCAGCGGGTGTTCTTCTCCTGGGCGCAGATCTGGCGGACCAAGACCCGTGAGGCCGAGGCCATCCGGCGGCTGTCGATCGACCCGCACTCCCCGCCGGAGTTCCGATGCAACGGTGTGGTCGCGAACGTCGACGACTTCTACGCCGCCTTCGACGTGAAGCCCGGCGACGCCCTGTACCTCGACCCGGCGCAACGGGTGCGCATCTGGTGACGCCCACCCCGGCGACGGAGGTCGCAGCTCAGGATGGGGCTCAGGCACCCTTCGCGCGACATGAAAACGTTCGCGCTCCCGACCGATCGGGAGCGCGAAGATCTGAGAGTCGCGCGTAGACGCTCGGCGAATCCTTTCCGGCCGCGACGATCGGGCGGATTCTCCCGCCGGCTCCGGCGGATCGGACTACGGTCGGCGGTGACAGCCGCCACATCGTCGTCGAGGTGAGCCACCATGACCCAGACCCAGCACCCGCCGGCCGGCGCCTCCGCGGATCCGGACCCGGACGCTTCGGCCGAAGTGCGGCACGGCTTCGCGTCGTTGCGCGCCGGCGGACTGCACTGGGATGCCTTCCCGCTGCGGCTCTTCACCAAGGGGAACGCCAAGACCTGGAATCCGGCCGACATCGACTTCTCCCAGGATGCCGCCGACTGGCGGGGTCTGACCGACGAGGAGCGGCGCAGCGCCACCTATCTGGTGGCCCAGTTCGCGGCCGGCGAGGAGGCGGTCACCCAGGACATCCAGCCGTTCATGTCGGCGATGGCCGCCGAGAACCGGTTCGGCGACGAGATGTATCTCGCGCAGTTCTGTCTCGAGGAGGCCAAGCACGCGCAGGTCTTCCGGCTGTGGATGGACGCGGTCGGCCTGACCGACGATCTGCATCCGTTCGTCGCCGAGAATCCGTACTACCGCACGCTGTTCTACGACGAGCTGCCCAACTCCCTGCGGATCCTCCAGGAGGACCCGTCACCGGTCAACCAGGTGCGCGCGAGCGTCACCTACAACCATGTGATCGAGGGCTCGCTGGCGCTGACCGGCTACTACGCCTGGCAGCGGATCTGTGTCAAACGGCAGATCCTGCCCGGCATGCAGGAGCTGATCAGCCGGATCTCCGACGACGAACGCCGGCACATGGCCTGGGGGACGTTCACCTGCCGTCGCCATGTGGCGGCCGACGACCGGCTGTGGCAGACGGTCACCGACCGGATGGGCGAGTTGCTGCCGCAGGCGCTCGGCATGATCAGCTGGGTCGACGACCAGTTCGAGGTGCCGCCGTTCGAGGTGGAGAACGACGAATTCCTCGGCTACGCGGCCGACCGTGCGCAGCGCCGGCTCGGCGCGATCGAATCGGCGCGCGGACGCCCGGTCGAGGAGATCGACCTGGACTATTCGCCGGCCGCGCTCGAGGACACCTTCGGCGACGAGGACGCCCGGGCCCTGCGCGGCTGATCCGTGCGGGGCCGCGACCGGGTCAGGCGTCGACCACTTTGACCGTGGTGGCCGCGGCGGTCACGCCCGTCGCGGCGGCGGTCACCGCGAACACGGCCGGCCACGCGCCGATCTTCTTGGCGAGCGGATGGGAGGCGCCGAACGCGCCGAGGTAGACCGCGGACAGCCCCGCGGTGACGGCCGGACCGCGCTCGATCCAGTGCCGGCCGGCGACGAGTCCGGCGGCGGCCAGCACCACCCCACCCAGCGGGCGCTTGCCGGTGTAGCGGGCCACGGCGTAGCCGCCGATCAGGCCGGCGGCGACAGCGGGAACGGAGGCATCGATACTCATACCCTCCAGCCTAGCGAGCCGCGCATCGTCGATCACGGCTCCGTTCCCGCCCACCGCTTCCCGAAATCTAGAACACGTTCTAGTCTGGACGGGTGGACGTGACATACGAGGGAACCAAGAAGGAGATCGCGACCGACAAGGGCGTGCTCCACTATCACGAGGCCGGCGACCCCGGCGCGCCGCCGCTGCTGCTGCTGCACGGCTCCGGGCCGGGGGTGACCGGGTGGCGTAACTACCGCGGCAATCTGGAGTTCTTCGCCCGGACGCACCACACCTTCATCCTCGAGTTCCCCGGCTTCGGCGTCTCCGACCCGTGGGAGGGCATGCCCGTGCTCACCGCAGGCAAGTCGGTGATCGCCTTCATGGACGCCCTCGGCATCGAGTCCGCGCCGATGATCGGCAACTCGATGGGCGGGGTGGTCGGCGTGAATCTGGCGATCAAGAAGCCCGACCGGGTGGCCAAGCTCGTCACCATCGGCGGCGTCGGCCCCAACCTGACCAGCCCGAGCCCGTCCGAGGGGCTGCGGCTGCTTCAGGAGTTCGCCGACGCACCCGACCGGGACAAGCTGGTCCGGTGGCTGCGCGCGATGGTGTACGACCGCGCGGTGGTGACCGATCAGCTCATCGAGGAGCGGTGGGAGGCCGCGATGAACGCCGACGCGCTCGAGACCGGACGGCAGATGTACGGGTCGGCGTCCTTCGAGATGCAGCAGGCCTTCCTCGCCGAGGCCGACTTCCCGCCGTACTGGGCGATGATGCACAAGATCTCCTGCCCCACCCTGCTCACCTGGGGCCGGGACGACCGGGTGAGTCCGCCGGATATGGCGCTGGTGCCGATGCGGCTGATCCCGAACGCCGAACTGCACATCTTCCCTCGGTGCGGACACTGGGTGATGATCGAGGCCAAGGCGGCGTTCGAGGCCACGGTCAGCGCATTCCTGGCGCGCTGAGCGGTCCGGGGCTCAGCCGGCCGCCGCGGAGCGGGCGGCGACGATGGTCGGCCCGATGACCGCCGCCAGGTCGGCGGCGGCGTCGGCGTCCGGCTCGGGCGGCATCGCCACATAGCTCAGGGCGGTGCGGGCGATCAGCCGGGCCACCCGGCCGGCGGGCTGCTCGTCGAGCCCGATCCACGAGTCGCGCAACACCGCCGTCAGGGCGGCCGCGGCCGCGGCGATGAGCGGTGCGGCATCGGTGGTGATGAGTTTGAGCAGGTCGGGTTTGGCCTCGCCGGAGAGCAGTGAGGCGATCAGCGGATCCTCGGCGGCACTGGCGAAGAAGCCCGTGAAGCCCGTGCGCAGGGCGGCGTCGACGTCGCCCGGCGATGCGGTGACCGCCGCGTCGATCTCCGCGGTGAACTGCCGGGCCAGGCGCATCGCGTAGGCCTGAGCGAGTCCGTAGCGGGAGCCGAACTCGTTGTAGACGGTCTGCCGACTCACTCCGGCCTGCCGCGCGACCTGCGCCATCGTCACCCTGGCCCAGTCCCGGTCGAGCAGCAGCTCGCGCAGCCCGTCGAGCAGGGTCTGCCGCAGCAGCTGCCGGCTGGCCGCGGCGAACGGCACGGTTTCGGTCACGGACTCGAGCCTAGCCGTCCGCCCGGATACCGCCGCGGCGCAAACCGCGGCGGCCGCGGCACTCATGCCTGCGGAAGGAAATCGACCTTCTCGCGGACGCCGCAGTCCGGGCAGGCCCAGTCGTCGGGCACCGCCGACCACGGGGTGCCTGCGGCGAAGCCCTCCCGCGGCGCACCCTCGGCCACCCGGTAGACGTATTCGCAGTTGGGGCAGCGGTAGGCCGCCGCGGTCGCGGTCACCGGACGCGGCATGGTCTGCACACCGCCGGCCGCCGCGGCGGGGCCGGCCGCCGTCGTCGCCTCCGGTGCGTACCGGGCGATCAGCGCGGCCTCCTTCCCCGGCTGCAGGTTGGCCAGCGTCACGTCGCCGTTGTAGTGCTCGAGCAGGCGACGGTCCATCACCCTGCGCCAGATCGGCGGGAAGTAGGCCAGCGTGATCATGCTGGCGTAGCCGCTGGGCAGGTTCGGCGCCTCGTCGAAGCTGCGCAGGATCTGGTAGCGCCGGGTGGGATTGGCGTGGTGGTCGCTGTGCCTCTGCAGGTGGTACAGGAAGATGTTGGTGGCGATGTGGTCGGAGTTCCAGCTGTGCTCGGGGGTGCACCGCACGTACCGGCCGCGCTTGTTCTGCTGCCGCTTGAGCCCGTAGTGCTCGAGGTAGTTCACGGTCTCGAGCAGTGAGAATCCGTAGATCGCCTGGATCACCAGGAACGGCAGCACCTGCCAGCCGAAGACCGCCGCCAGCACGCCCCACAGCACGATCGACATCGCCCAGGCGTTGAGCACGTCGTTGCTCGGGTGCAGCACGCGGCGTTCGAGCCGCTCCATCCGCTTGGCCTCGAGCCGCCACGCCGAGCGCAGGCTACCGAAGACGCTGCGCGGCAGGAACCGCCAGAAGGTCTCCCCCATCCGCGAGCTGGCCGGATCCTCGGGGGTGGCCACCCGCACGTGGTGGCCGCGGTTGTGCTCGATGTAGAAGTGCCCGTAGAAGGTCTGAGCCAGCGTCACCTTGGACAGCCAGCGCTCCATCGAGACCTTCTTGTGGCCCAGTTCGTGCGCGGTGTTGATACCGATGCCGCCCATCGCGCCGATCGAGAGCGCCAGCCCGATCTTGCTGGCCGTCCCCAGCCCGCCGTCGATGTTCAGCCAGCTCAGGTCCTTGGCCGTCCACAGGTAGCAGGCGAAGATCAGGCTGGCGAGCTGGAACGGGATGTAGGCGTACACGCAGTAGCGGTAGTACCTGTCGGCTTCGAGCTGCTCCATCAGCTCTTCGGGCGGGTTCTGCCCGTCCGGGCCGAAGAAGACGTCGAGCACCGGCAGCAGCAGGTAGATCAGGATCGGGCCGATCCACCACCACATCGGCGAGACGGTGGCCGGCCATCCCCAGTCCAGACCCGCGCCGGCCCAGTTCATGGCGGCGACCAGTCCGGTCGCCAGGAAGACGGAGGTCGGTGGAATCAGGCCCAGCAGCCAGAGCCGCCGCTTCTTGTCGTGCCACTCGACGGTGCCGGCGGGGCTGTCGTCGATCGTCGGATTCGCCATCTCCACTCCTTCGCTGACGATGGGCGCACTGAGCAGGGTCGATCAGTGGGTCGGTCACGCAGTGACCTTGACATTAGACATCGTCTCGTCGGCTGTCTAGACATTAGTAGTTATTTGTAAAGCTGAGATGAGACGGGTGAGCCGCGCCGGGCCCCCATCCGGGTCAGTTCAGGTAAAACGCGGGAACCGGTTCGGCCGGAACGTCGACGACGACGCCCGGTGCGGCCAGCGCCGCCAGACCGGCGTCACAGGCGACGGCGGCGCGGTAGCCGTCCCAGGCCGACGGGCCGACGGCGGTGCCGGCCCGCACCGCGTCGATCCAGGCCTGCACCTGACTGTCGTACGCCTGGGCGAAGCGCAGCCGGTAGTCCGGCTGCGGCGGCGGCGCGATGTGCAGCACTCGATCGGCGAAGACCGCCTCGGTGTTCACCTGGTACCCGGCCGGTCCGGCGAGGTTCAGTTCCACGTCGATACTCACGCCGTCGGCCAGAGTCATCAGCAGCTGGATCGGCGACGCCACCGGCAGCCGCCGATCCGCGCGGGCGCGACGCACCGCAAGCGCCACCACCGGCGCACCCGCCGCCCAGGGCAGTACGTCGAGCTCGTGGACCAGCGAGTCGGTGATCATCATCGATTCCCGATAGTCCGGCGCCACCGATGCCATCCGATGTGCGGCGTGCACGGTCAGCAGATCGCCCGCCTCGCCGGACTCCACCAGCGCACGCAGCGTTCGGTAGTCGTCGTCGAAACGCCGCATGAAGCCCACCTGGACCAGCCTTCGGCCGGCGGCCTGTTCGGCGGCGACGATCCGGGCCGCGGCCGCCCGGTCCGGGGCGAGCGGCTTCTCGCAGAGCACCGGCAGCCCGGCGGCGACCGCGGTGACCACCTGCTCTTCGTGACACGGGGCGGGGGTGGCGATCAGCACCGCATCCGCTCCTCCGGCGGCGAGCGCTTCGCCGAGCGAGTCGTACCCCGCCGCCCCCGGTGCGACGTCGAGCGCCGCCGTTCTGCGTGCCGGATCCGGTTCCGCCACAGCCGCCACCGTGGCACCGTCGGTCCGCTCGACGAGCCGGTGCAGATGGTCGGTACCCATCGATCCCGTCCCGGCGAGCACCACCCGCACCTGCTCGTCCATCTGGAACAGCCTCTCGCTCAATTCATCCGGGTCATCGGGTGGCAGGTCTGCAGATACTCGCGGGTGGAAGCCGCTATCGGGAGCGGACGATCCAGCGCGCAACCGGGCATGTCCTGTTCGACGACGGCGAAGGCGCCCGGCGCGGCGGTCGCGACGGCGCCGATGATCGGCACCAGATCCGGCACCCCGTCCGGCGGCGGCACCATCAGCTCGGCGGCGCAGCGCGCGAAGGGGACGTCGTCGGCGAGCACCCGACTCAGTACCGCCGGGTCGAGCTGCTTGAGATGCAGGTACCCGATCCGGTCCGGGTGTCCGGCGATCAGGGTCAGCGGATCCCCGCCGTAATAGGCGTAGTGCGCGGTGTCCAGGCACAGCGACAGGTTCTCCGGGGCGGTCTGCTCCAGCAGCCGCTGCAGCTGGTCCGGGGTTCCCACATGGGTGTCGGCGTGCGAATGGAAGCGCTGGGTGACGCCGTACTCGTCGCGCAGCGCCGCACCGAGCCGGTCGTGCCCGGCGGCCAGCCGGTCCCACTGCCGCGCGGTCAGGTCACGATCCTCCAGATCCGCACCGCTCTCCTCACTGCGCCAGGGCTGCGGCAGCACCACGAGATCGGTGGCGCCCAGCTCGGTGATCAGTGCGGCGATCGCGGATGCCCTGGGCCACAGCTCATCCCAGCCGTCCGGGCGATGCAGACCGGAGAAGACGGTGCCGCCGCACAGCGCCAGTCCACGGGCGCCGAGTTCGTCGGCCAGCTGCGCGGGTTCGGTGGGCAGGTAACCGTACGGCCCCAATTCCAGGTATCGGTAGCCGGCGCGGGCCACCTCGTCGAGGAACCAGCGCCAGGGCATCTGGCGGGGATGCCGCGGAAACCACACGCCCCAGGAATCGGGTGCGGTGGCGATCCGCAGACAGGCCCGGTCAGCCATCGCCGGCTCCGCCCTGCGCCGGCGGCACCTCCGGCCGCGCCCGCCGCCGGCCGCGGTCGCGGTGCTCGCGCTCGTAGTCGGCACGGGCGGCTCGCACCCGCGGGTCGTCGGAGACCTCGGCCACTGGAACCTCCCACCACCCACCGGTGTCCGGGGCGGCGATCAGCGGGTCGGCGCGGATCACGATCACCGTCGGCCCGGTGGCGGCGCGGGCCCGCACCAGGGCGGGTTCCAGCGCCGCCACCGGATCGGCGGACCCGGTCAGATCCGCAACCGCCACACCGTGACTGACCGCATTGGCGGCGATGTCGATACCCGGATAGCCGGTGCCGAAACGATCGCCGCCGATCCGCTCGGACAGTCCGCCGATGGAGGCGTGGCCGGCGTTGTCGATCACCACGACGATCAGCGCGATGCCCTCGGCGGCGGCGGTGGCCAGTTCACCGTGCAGCATCTGATAGCCACCGTCGCCGACCAGGACCACCACGGCGCGGTCGTCGCCGGCGGCGAGCAGACCGCGTTTGACGCCCAGTCCGCCGGCGATCTCATAGCCCATGCAGGAGAAGCCGTATTCGACGTGGTAGCCGAGCGGATCGGCAGGGCGCCACAGTTTCTGGAGGTCGCCGGGCAGCGATCCCGCGGCGGCCACCACCACCTCCCGCGGGTCCAGTGCGCGGGCGATAGCGCCGATGATCTCCGGCTGCCCGGGCGGCTCGGCGCCGGTCGGTGCCAGCGCCCGGTCGGCGACCGCCATCCAGGAACGGCGGGTCCGGGCCACCTCGTCGGAGTACGCCGCCGTCACCCGGTGGCCGTCGAGCCGTTCGGTCAGGCCGGTCAGTGCCGCGCGGGCGTCGGCCACCACCGGCAGCACCGCCCCGGGCCGCCACGGATCCGGTTTGTGCGCATCGTGGACGGCGACGTTGACCGTGACGAAGCCGACCTGAGGGTACGCGAAGACGGTGCCGCTGCCCGTGGTGAAGTCGGTGTAGCGGGTGCCGATCCCGATCACCAGATCCGCCTGGGCGGCAACGGTATTGGCGGAGGCGGTACCGGTGACCCCCAGACCGCCGAGCGCCTGTGGATCGTCGGCGTCGAGCGCACCGCCGCCGGCCTGGGTGGTGGCCACCGGGATCCCGGTGGCCGCGGCCAGCGCACGCAGCTGCCGTTCGGCCGACGAGTACAGCACGCCCCCGCCGGCGACGATCAGCGGCCGCTGCGCGCACCGGATCCGGTCCGCCGCAGCGTCGAGCAGCCCGGCCTCGGCCGGCGGCCGGCGCAGCCGCCAGTCGCGGTCGGCCAGGAATCCGTCGGGCACGGTCAGCGCCTGCGTCTGCACGTCCTCGGGCAGCACCAGGGTCACCGCACCGGTCTCGGCGGGGTCGGTGAGCACCCGCAGGGCGCCGAGCAGGGCCGGGGCGAGCTGTTCGGGGCGGCTCACCCGGGCGAAGAAGCGCGAGAGGGGCGCGAAGGCATCGGCGACCTGCTGGTCGGGGCGCTGCGGGAACTCGAGTTGCTGGAGCACCGGGTCGGCGGCGGCGGTGGCCAGCGTGTCGGAGACCAGCAGCAGCACCGGCAGCCGGTTGGCGGTGGCCAGGGCCGCGCCGGTGAGCATGTTGGCCGCGCCCGGCCCCACCGATGCGGTGGCCGCGTAGGTGCCCAGGCGCCGGTGTATCCGTGCGTAGCCGACCCCCTGGTGCACCATCGCCTGCTCGTTCCTGGCCTGCCGGTAGGGCAGCGCCCCGGGGCGGCGGCGCTCGTACTCGGCCAGGGCCTGCCCGATCCCGGCCAGGTTGCCGTGCCCCAGGATCCCGAACACCGCCGGCACGGTGCGTTCGCGGTGGTCGCCGTCGACGGTGAACTGGTGTGCCAGAAAGGACACCAGCGTCTGCGCCACCGTCGCCTCGCGGCCGGTCATCGGTCCACCCCGTCGGGACCGGACCGGTAGGGCAGCCGCGGGTCGGGCCGCTGGTGCTCCCAGGTCCGCCGCACCCAGCTCTGCGCCGGATCGTCGGTGATCAGCCAGCGGCGCTGCGGATCCGGGCCGGCCATCACGTTGAGGTAGTAGAGGTCGTATTCGGGGGCCGCGGCGGCGGGACCGTGAAAACCGAAGGGCACCAGGGCGATGTCTCCGGTGCGGACCCGCGCGTCGGTGGCGATCTGTCCGGCGCCGGAGGAGTAGGTGCTGAAGGTGCCGAACGGTTCCGCCGCGGCCGGCACGGCCTCGATCCCGCGGGCCGGAGCCGCCTCGAAGTAGTAGATCTCCTCGAGCCGGGCCTCGGCGCCGGGCCGGTGCTCGTCGTGTTTGTGCGCCGGATGCGAGGACCAGTTGCCGGCCGGGGTGATCACCTCGCAGACGATCAGGGACTGCGCTTCGAGGATCTCCGGGGTGCCCAGGTTGTGCACCTGCCGGGTGTCCCGGCCGGCGCCGCGGATCTCCACCGGCACCCGGCCGGCGGGCAGCCGCCGCGGCGGGCGCGCATCGCTCGCCGGGGCGGAGGCGATCGCCACCCGGCCGATGCCGCGGAGGGTCAGGGCGGTCCCCGGCCCCAGGTACAGGCTGTCGGTGGGACCGGCGAAGACCCCGGTGCGGCCGCTCAGCGCGGTGCGGGCGGGCCGGCCGTCGACGTCGTCGTGCTCGATCTCGAACGTCCCGGACAGTGGGACCACCAGGCGTTCGAGCGGTCCCGCCGGCAGCGATCGCGCCTGATCCTCGAGGTCGGCGACGTGCAGTCCGGTGTACTGCCAGCCGGGCACGGAGGTGTCCACCACGGCCGTCCAGCCGTCGCGCGCGAGTTCCCCGCGGGGCCGGAACCACTCGTTGGGGGTCGGGGACATGTCCGTGCGTGCACCTCCTCGTCCGCCAGGCTACGGGTCCGACGGCGCTTGCGGGTCCGAGTCGGGAGCGCGGCGGGCACACAGACCGGCCACCTCCTCTCCGGTCGGCATGGCGGTGGAGCATTCGCGCCGGGAGGCGACGATCGCGCCGGCCGCGGCCGCGAAGTCCAGGGCCTGTTCGAGCGGCCAGCCGGCCAGCAGCCCGCGGCACAGCGCGCCGCCGAAGCCGTCGCCGGCGCCGAGCCCGTTGACCACCGGCAGCCGGTACGCCGGGATCCGGAGGCGTTGCTCGGCGGTGACCGCCAGCACCCCGTCGGCGCCGAGCTTGACCACGGCCAGCCCCGGCCCGCGAGACAGCAGCGCATCGGCGGCCGCCTCCGGAGAATCCTCACCGACCGCCACCGCGCACTCCTCGAGGTTCCCCACCACCGCGGTCACCCGCGGCAGGACCTCGGCGAGTTCCCGGGCGGCGTGACCGGGCGACGGCCAGAACCCGGCCCGGTAGTCCAGGTCCAGCACGGTGTGCCGGACCTCGCGGCGGGACTGCTCCGCGAGCGGGTCCATCTGCCGGTAGTCCAGGGCCCGGTGGTGGGCGGTGCGGCTGGGTTCGCGGGAGAGCCCGGTGGCGGTGAGCCACAGGATCCGGGCCCGGACGATCGCGACGTCGTCGAGGTCGTCGCCGGTGATGGTCAGATCCGGGGCGATCGGCTCGCGGTAGAACTGCAGCGGGAACCGGTCCGGCGGGAAGATCTCGCAGAAGGTGAGCGGGGTCTGGTACTCGCTCCGGCGGCCCACGTAGCGATCGTCCACCCCGAGCCGGCGGAGCTCGGCGCGCAGATACCGGCCGAACGGATCGTCGCCGGTGGCGCTGACCAGTGCGGTGCGCAGGCCGTGCCGGGCGGCGGCCACCGCCACATTGGCGGCGCTGCCGCCGAGCGACTTGCTGAAGGTCTGCGCCGCCTCGAGCGTGGTCCGCAGTTCCAGCGGGTACAGGTCCACTCCGAGCCGGCCCATCACCAGCAGGTCGTAGCGATCCGGAGCGGCCGGAGCGGAGGTCATTCGCCGGCTTCCGCCAGGGTCAGCCAGGTCTGCACCACGGTGTCCGGGGTGAGCGAGATCGACTCGATCCCCTGCTCCATGAGCCACGCCGCCAGATCCGGATGGTCCGACGGCCCCTGCCCGCAGATCCCGACGTACTTCCCGCGCCGCACGCACGCCTCGACGGCGGCGGACAGCGCCTTGAGCACGGCCGGGTTGCGCTCGTCGAAGTCGTGCGCCACCAGCGAGGAGTCGCGGTCCACCCCCAGGATCAGCTGCGTCAGATCGTTGGAGCCGATGGAGAAGCCGTCCACCCGGTCCAGGAACTCGTCGGCCAGCAGATAGTTGGCGGGCACCTCACACATCATCACCACCTGCAATCCGCCGTCGCCGCGCCGCAGTCCGTGCGCGGCCATCAGCTCGAGCACCTCGTCGAGTTCGTCGACCGTGCGCACGAACGGCACCATGACCTTCACGTTCCGCAGGCCCATCTCCTCCCGGACCCGGTGCAGCGCTTCGCATTCGAGGGCGAAGCAGTCCCGGAAGTCGGCGGAGACGTAGCGGGCCGCACCACGATAGCCGAGCATCGGGTTCTCTTCGCGGGGCTCGTAGCGACGGCCGCCGAGCAGGTCGGCGTATTCGTTGGTCTTGAAGTCCGAGAGCCGCACGATCACCGGTTTCGGATCGAAGGCGGCCGCAATGGTCGCGACGCCTTCGACGATCCGCTCGATGAAGAACTCGGTGGGTGAGGGATACGCCGCGGTGACGCGGTCCACCTGCTGCTGCAGCTCCGGTTCGAGCCGGTCGCGTTCGAGGAGCGCCTTGGGGTGCACCCCGATCTGCCGGTTGATGATGAACTCCATCCGTGCCAGGCCCACCCCGTGATTGGGCAGTGCCGCGAAGGCGAAGGCCTGATCGGGGGTGGCCACGTTCATCATCAGCTTCACCGGGATGTCGGGCATCTCGTCGAGGTCGGTGCGCTGTTCGTCGAAGGGCACCCGGCCGTCGTAGACCCGGCCGGTGTCGCCCTCGGCGCACGAGACCGTCACCTGCCGGCCGTCGGCGAGCACGCGGGTGGCGTCGCCGGTGCCGACGATCGCCGGCACCCCCAGTTCGCGGGCGATGATCGCCGCGTGACAGGTGCGGCCCCCACGCTCGGTGACGATCGCGGCCGCCCGCTTCATCACCGGCTCCCAGTCCGGGTCGGTGATCTCGGCGACCAGCACATCGCCCGGGCGCACCTTGTCCATCTCCGCGATCGAGCGCAGCACCCGGACCGGTCCGGCCCCGATCCGCTGGCCGATCGAGCGCCCCTGCACCAGCACCTCGGCGGTATCGGCGGCGGCCCGGTCGATCTCGAAGCGGGACAGCGTCCGGCCCGCCTCCCGGCGGCGGGAGACCACCGTCTCGGGCCGGGCCTGCAGAATGTAGAGCCGCCCGTCGAGACCGTCGCGTCCCCACTCGATGTCCATCGGCCGGCCGTAGTGCTTCTCGATCGCCAACGCGTACCGGGCGAGTTCGGTCACCTCGTCGTCGTCGATGGAGAACCGGACCCGGTCGGCGTCGTCGACGTCCTCCCACCGGGTCGCCGAGTCGATGCCGGCGCCCTCCGCGTAGCGCATGGCCACCGCCTTCTGACCGACCGTCCGGGACAGGACCGCGCTGCGCCCGGTCAGGCCGGCCTCGACCGCCGGCTTGTAGACGTAGAACTCGTCGGGGTTGACTGCACCCTGCACCACGGCCTCGCCGAGTCCGTAGGCGGCGGTGATGAAGACGGCGCTATCGAAGCCGGATTCGGTGTCGACGGTGAACATCACCCCGGAGGCGCCGATGTCGGTGCGCACCATCCGCTGGATGCCGGCCGACAGCGCGACGTCCTCGTGTGCGAAGCCGTGGTGCACGCGGTAGGAGATGGCCCGGTCGTTGTAGAGGGAGGCGAAGACGGCTTTGACCGCGGCCAGGACGGCGTCGATGCCTCCGATGTTCAGGTACGTCTCCTGCTGTCCGGCGAAGGATGCGTCCGGCAGGTCCTCGGCGGTGGCGCTCGAGCGGACCGCCCAGGTGACCTCGTCCGGGCGCGGGTCTGTGGAGACGAGCTCGGCGTAGGCCGCCCGGATGTCGCGTTCGAGGTCGGGCGGGAACGGCTGCGCCAGAATCCAGTCGCGGATGCGCGCACCCCGCCGGTGAAGGTCGGTGACGTCGTTCACGTCCAGGTCGTCCAGTGCCGCACGGATCTTCGCGTCCAGACCGTCGGCGGCGAGGAAGTCGCGGTAGGCGTCGGCGGTGGTGGCGAAGCCGCCGGGGACGCGGACTCCGGCATCGGCGAGCTCGACGACCATCTCGCCCAGGGAGGCGTTCTTGCCGCCCACCTGGGGGACGTCGGCCATCCCGAGTTCGTGGAACCAGAGGATCGTGGACATCGCGGGTCCTTTCGTTGCGGGTCCGGGTTCAGCGGTCGCCGGTGCGGCGGCGCGGAAGGTTCATGGTGTGCAGGATCCGGCTGGCCATCTCCTCCACGCTCATCGCGTGCGAGTCGACGGAGGGGATCGCGCGGCTGCGGTAGAGCGTCTCGGCATTGCGGAGTTCGGTGCGGCACCGGGCGAGGGCGGCGTAGTCGCTGCCGGGTCGGCGCTCCTCGCGGATCCGGGACAACCGGGCGGCGGTGGTGGTGAGCCCGAACAGCCGGTCCGCGACGGCTTCGAGGGCCGCGGGCAGGGTTCCGGGCGGGTCGTCGTCGGTGAGCGGATAGTTCGCCACCCGCAGCCCGTGCTGCAGCGCCAGATACAGAGCGGTGGGCGTCTTTCCGCAGCGCGAGGGGGCGATCAGGACCAGGTCGGCGTTCTCGAGTCCGGCCAGGACCCGCCCGTCGTCGTGATCGAGGGTGTACTCGATCGCCTCGATCCGGTCGCGGTAGAGCCCCGGATCGCCCACCCGGTGGTGGCCGGTGGGGCGGTCGGCGCGGGTCGCGCCGAGGACCTGTTCGAGCCGGCTCAGCTGCGGGCCGAGCAGGTCGATCACCTCGCCGGGCACCCGGCTCAGTTCGGCCGCGCTTTCGCGGTCGCGGACGGTGACGAAGACGATCGGCTCGGCGGTGCCGGCGGCGGCGCGGATCTGTGCGGCGGCCCGGCGCGCACCCTCGACCGAGTCTACGAAGGGCAGCGCCCGCGCGGCGAAGTCGAGTTGCGGGAACTGGCTCAGCAGTGCGGTGCCGAGTGTCTCGGCCGTGATGCCGGTGCTGTCGGAGACGAAGAACACCGGCCGCGGCGTGTGATCCACCTCTTGCGTGTGATTCACCTCTTGCGTGTGATCCACCCCTTGCGTGTGATTCACACTGTCCCCCTGCATCGGTCACCGGACGGGCGGTCGGACGGTCCCTGCGTCCGACGATACCCACGCCCGCGCACCCGATCCGGTCATGTGCGTGAATACCGACTTACGTCCCGGGGCGGGGCGGGACGCCGACGGGCGCGGGCGGCTGCCGGACGCCTGAGCCGCGTCTAGAATGCACCCCGTGGAGTACGCACGCTTCGTGGCCATCGGTGATTCACAGACGGAGGGGCTCGGCGACCCGGACCCCCGATACGAGTTCCGGGGGTGGGCCGACCGGCTGGCCGACCGGCTCGCCCAGATCAATCCGGAGGTGCGGTACGCGAACCTGGCGGTGCGCGGCAAACGCACCCGTCAGGTGCTCGACGACCAGCTGGCGCCGGCCCTGGCGCTGAACCCGGATCTGGTGGCCGCCCCGCTGGGCATGAACGACGTGATCGGCCGCGGCGATCTGGCCGAGGTGCATACCGATCTGGACCACATCTACGGCCGGCTCGCCGAGACCGGGGCCACGGTGATCGTCTCGACCTTCCCGGACGTGGTGCGGACCATCCCGCTGGCCACGCGTATGGAGGACCGGCTGCTGACCCTCAATGCGATGATGCGCGAGTTCGCCGACCAGTACGGCTTCGTGCTGGTGGACCTGTATTCGGCGCCGGTGCTCACCGATCTGCGCGCCTGGTCCGTCGACCGGCTGCACGCCTCCCCGTTCGGGCACGAGCGGTTCGCCGACGGCGCCGCGCACGCGCTCGGCCTGCCGGGCAGCTCGGCCGACTGGGGCACCCCGATCGACCCGACGCCGCAACCGCATCCGGTGGCGGCGGTCATCCGGGACACCCGGTGGGCGGTGCAGTTCTTCACCCCGTGGCTGATCCGCAAGGTCCGCGGGGTCTCACTCGGCGACGGCCGGGCGCCGAAACGTCCGGAGCTCACCCCGGTCCTGGGTCCGCTCACCCCGGATCCGGCCGCCTCCTGACCGCACGCGGTACGCAGGATCGGGCGGGCCGGGAACCTTGGGCGCGTCTCGCTGCGTCGTTTTGAGTTCGCGGCCTCAGCTCGGGCCGCGAAGTCGAAATCAGGCAGCGACGCGCCGACGCGGCGGCCGCTGGATCCGAATCGGTCCCGCGCGCGTCCAATAGTCATGACCATTCAGGAGCCCGCCTATCCGCTCGACCGCTACGGCCTGCTCCGGCGCTCCGATGCGCTGCAGGCGGGGTTCTCCGACGCGATGCTGGGCTCACAGGTCCGGCACGGTCGGCTCATCCGGCTGGCGAGCGGGGTCCTGGTCCCGTCCTGGCCCGAGATGCGCACCCCGGAGGGAGCCGACGAGCTGTACCGCCTGCGCTCCATCGCCTCGGTGACCCAGCGCCGCAGCACCGGCACGGCCGTACTGAGCCACCAGTCAGCAGCGGCGATCCACGGCCTCCGGCTGCTCAAACCCGATCACGCACTGGTGCACGCGACCAACGGTCGAGACCGCAACGGAGTCATCCGCAGCGGCCGGCACCTGCACACCGGAGAACTGCCCGACGACGAGCTCGCCGTCATCGACGGCATCACGGTGACCGGACTCGCTCGCACCGCTGTCGACGTCGCGGTGACCACCGGATTCGCGCAAGCCCTAACCGCCTTCGACGCCGCCCTCGCGCTCGGCGTCGAGTATGAGGACCTGGCCAGGCTGCTCGCCGATCGCCGGACGGCAGGAGCGCGGGTGGCCCGGAAGGCTCTGGCCTACGCCGACGGGCTCTCCGAGAGCGTCGGGGAGTCGTGGAGCCGGGCGCAGATGATCGAGGACGGACTCGTTCTGCCCACCCTGCAACGTGTCTACTGGATCGACGGCCAGAAGTTCCGGGTCGACTGCGACTGGAAGGGCAAACTCGCCGGCGAGTTCGACGGCCTGAAGAAGTACGGCCGGCTGCGCCGCAAAGGCGAGACCGTGGAGCAGGCGGTCATCCGCGAGAAGCACCGGGAGGATCTGCTGCGTGCTACCGGGCTGATGCTGGTCCGGTGGATCTGGTATGAACTCGAACGCCGGCTCGTGAGCGCACGGATCCGGTTCTGGCACGACAAGCTCGGCATCGCCTGATATCTCGCTGCGTGATCTCCAGTTCGCCGCCTCAGCCCAGGCCGCGAGCTGGAATTGACGCGGCGATATGGGGCGCATGCGCGCACAGTGGTCTGCAGAGCCGCCCAGTCATCGGATCACCGGCATCGTCGACGACGATGCACCGCGGCCCCGGACGGACTCGAGCAAGAGTCCGTCCGGGGCCGCGATCGGCTGCTCAGGAACCTGAGCGAGCGTCCTACTTGACCAGGTTCTCGTTGGTCAGGCTCTTGACGCCCTGCTCGGCCTTCTCCGCCAGCGAGGCCGGCGGGGTGAAGTTGTCGCCGTACGCGGCGGCGAGCTCCTTGGCACGGGCGACGAAGCCGGCGACGCCGCCCTCGTAGCCGTTGATGTACTGGACCACGCCACCGGTCCAGGCCGGGAAACCGATACCGAAGATCGAGCCGATGTTGGCGTCCTCGACGGAGGTGAGCACACCCTCGTCGAAGCACTTCACGGTCTCGAGGGCCTCGGCGAAGAGCATCCGCTCTTCCATGTCCTTGAGCGGGATCTCCGTGCTGCCCGACTTGAACTGCTCACGCAGACCCGGCCAGAGCAGCTCGCGCTTGCCCTCGGCGTCGTAGTCGTAGAAACCCTTGCCGTCCTTGCGGCCGGTACGGCCGTTGTCGACCATCCAGTCGACGACCGGGAACGAGCCGTGCTGGGCCGGCGTCTCACCGGCGGCGATGGCCGCGGCCTCGGTCTCCTTGCGGATCTTCTGCGGCAGCGTCAGGGTCAGCTCGTCCATCAGCTGCAGCGGCGGGGCCGGGTATCCGGCCTGGCTGCCGGCCTGCTCGATGAAGGCCGGCTCCACGCCCTCGCCGACGGCCGCGATGGCCTCGTTGACGAAGGTGCCGATGACGCGGCTGGTGAAGAAGCCGCGGCTGTCGTTGACCACGATCGGGGTCTTGCGGATCTGCAGGGTGTAGTCGATGACCTTGGCCAGCACCGCGTCCGAGGTCTTCTCACCCTTGATGATCTCCACCAGTGGCATCTTGTCGACCGGGCTGAAGAAGTGGATACCGATGAAGTCCTCGGAGCGCTTGACGCCCTCGGCGAGGATGGTGATCGGCAGGGTCGAGGTGTTCGAGCCCAGGACAGCATCCGGCTCGACGATGTCCTCGATCTCCTGGAAGACCTTGTTCTTGACCTCGACCGACTCGAAGGCGGCCTCGATCACCAGATCGACGCCCTTGAAGTCGGCGGCGTCGACGGTCGGGTGGATCCGGTCGAGGAGCGCCTTACTCTTCTCCTCGGTGGTCTTACCCCTCTTGACGGCCTTCTCCTCGAGCTTCTCCGAGTAGCCCTTGCCCCGCTTGGCGGCCTCGAGGTCGATGTCCTTGAGGACCACCTCGATACCGGCCTTGGCGCTGACATAGGCGATGGCCGCACCCATCATGCCGGCGCCGATGACGCCGACCTTCTTGGCGGTGTACTTGTCGAAGCCCTCCGGCCGCGAGCCGCCGCCGTTGATGTGCTGGAGGTCGAAGAAGAACGCCTTGATCATGTTCTGGGCGACCTGACCGGTCACCAGCGACACGAAGTAGCGGGTCTCCACCTGATCAGCGGTGTCGACGTCGACGTAGGCGCCCTCGACGGCGGCGGCCATGATGGCGCGCGGAGCCGGCATGTTGGCACCCTTGATCTGCTTGCGCAGCAGAGCCGGCAGGGCCGGCAGGTTGGCGGCCAGCGCCGGGCTGGTCGGGGCGCCGCCGGGGATCTTGTAGCCCTTGACGTCCCACGGCTGCGCGGCCTCCGGGTTGGCGGCGATCCACTTCTTGGCGGCCGGGATCAGCTCGTCGATGCTCGCGACGACCTCGTCGATCAGGCCGGTCTCCTTGGCCTTGGCCGGGCCGTAGCTCGGGCCCTGCAGCAGCGGGCCCATCAGGGCGTTCTGGATGCCCAGCAGACGCACGGTGCGGACCACGCCGCCGCCGCCCGGGAGCAGACCCAGGGTCACCTCGGGCAGGCCCACCTTGACGCCCTTGACGTCGGCGGCCACCCGGTAGTGGCAGTGCAGCGCGATCTCCAGGCCACCGCCGAGAGCGGCGCCGTTGATGGCGGCCACGACCGGCTTGCCCAGGGTCTCCAGGCGGCGCAGCACGGCCTTGATGCCGTTGGTGCGCTCGGTGATCGCCGCAGCGATCTCCTCCTTGGTCTCGGTGCGCTCGGCGGTCATGTCCTTCAGGTCGCCGCCGGCGAAGAAGGTCTTCTTGGCCGAGGTGAGGACCACACCGGTGATGTCGTCCTTCTCCGCCTCCAGGCGCTCGACGGTCGCGGCCATCGAGCTCTGGTACAGGTCGTTCATGGTGTTGGCGCCCTGGTTGGGGTCGTCCATGGTGAGGATGACGACGCCGTCGGCGTCCTTCTCCCACGCAATCATGTTGTCACTCATGTTCTTGGTGTTCCTTCTCGTTCAGGCCGGTCAGAGGCGCTCGATGACGGTCGCGACGCCCATGCCGCCGCCGATACACAGGGTCACCAGGCCGTAACGGCCGCCGGTGCGCTCGAGCTCGTCCAGGCAGGTGCCGAGGATCATCGCACCGGTCGCGCCGAGCGGGTGGCCCAGGGCGATGGCGCCGCCGTTGACGTTGACCTTCTCGTGCGGGATGTTCAGGTCCTTCATCCACTTCATGACGACCGACGCGAACGCCTCGTTGAGCTCGTAGACGTCGATGTCCTCGGTGGTCAGCCCGGCCCGCTTGAGGGCGAGCTCGGTGGCCGGGGTGGGACCGGTCAGCATGATGGTGGGCTCGCTGCCGACCTGCGCGTAGCTGACGACGCGGGCGCGCGGGGTCAGGCCGTTGCGCTTGCCGGCCTCTTCCGAGCCGATCAGCACCAGGCCGGAGCCGTCGACGATGCCCGAGCTGTTGCCGCCGGTGTGCACGTGGTTGATGCGCTCGACGTTGGGGTACTTCTGCATGGCAACGTCGTCGAAGCCGGCCATGGCGGCCAGCGCTTCGAAGGCCGGCTTGAGCTTGCCCAGGCCCTCGACGGTGGTGCCGGCGCGGCGGTGCTCGTCGGTGTCGAGCAGGGTGACGCCGTTGATGTCCTTGACCGGGATGATCGACTTGGCGAAACGGCCTTCCTTCCACGCCACGTCGGCGCGGGCCTGCGACTCGGCGGCGAAGGCGTCGACGTCCTCACGGGAGAAGCCCTCGATGGTGGCGATCAGGTCGGCACCGATGCCCTGCGGAGCGATGTAGTGGTCGTACGCGGTGGCCGGGTCGGTGAAGAGCGCACCGCCGTCGCTGCCCATCGGCACGCGCGACATCGACTCGACGCCGCCGGCCAGGACCAGGTCGTCGAAGCCGGAGGCGACCTTGGCCGCGGCCAGGTTCGCGGCCTCGAGGCCCGAGGAGCAGAACCGGTTGATCTGCGTGCCCGGGACCGATTCGCCCAGGCCCGAGGTCAGTGCCGCGGTGCGGGCGATGACAGCACCCTGCTCACCGACCGGCGAGACGACACCCAGGATGAGATCGTCGACGTCCTTGGGGTCGAGGCTCTCGTTGCGGGCCAGCAGGCCGTCGATCAGACCGGAGACGAGGTCGATCGGCTTGACGCTGTGCAGCGAACCGCCGCGCTGCTTACCACGGGGCGTACGGGCCGCCTCGTAGATGAATGCTTGATCAGGCACTGGAAGTGTTCCTCTCATCTAAGGATGTAGATGTCTACCCCAGGTAGGCTAACGCGCATTAACGGTTTTGGCTATACCCACAGCTAGAACTCTTTAAATCTGGTTCAGACATGGGCTATGGTCGGTTCACCATGTCGACCGAGAAGAGCGCCCGCCGCCCCCGTGGCGAAGACCGGCGACGACAGCTGACCGCCGCCGCCGCGGCGCTGTTCTTCGAACGCGGATATCCGCACGTCTCGGTGGCCGACATCGCCCGCCGAGCCGGTGTCAGCACCCCCACCGTCTACCGCTACTTCGACGACAAGCAGGCGCTGCTCTTCGCCGCGACCCAGGACTGCGTGGCCGCCTTCGAACGCGGCACCGACGAGGCCCTCGACGGCGCGGACGACCAGTCCGCGGCGCTGATCGATGCGGCCGCGGCCCTCAGCGGCGCGCAGCCTCAGGTCACCTCGCTGTGGCGGTGGTCCGGCCAGCACCTGACCACCGAGCAGAACCGTGAGGTGGTGGCCCGTACCCGCGAGGTGCTGCGGCGCTGGGCCGGTGCCATCGCGCAGCAGCGCCCCGATCTGACCCAGCGCGAGTCCACCTATCTGGCCGGAGCCATCCTCTCGGTCACCGGCAGCATCAGCGGCCGGAGCCTGCGGGTGGACCAGGACATCGCCGAATCGACTCTGCGTCAACTGATCCGGCGACTCATCTCGCTCACCCCCTCGGCGGCGCCGCCGATCCCCGAGCTGCCGGCCGACCTCTTCGCCACCCCCGGCCGGCGCGACGAGATCCTGGACGCCGCAGCCCGGCTGTTCGCCGATCAGGGTTTCGCCGGCACCGGGATGGACGAGATCGGAGCGGCCGTGGGCATCACCGGACCCAGTGTGTACAAACACTGTCCGTCCAAGGAGTCGATCCTGATCGCCATCGGCCAGCGCAGCGCGCTGCGGCTCGAAGCGGGCGCACTGGCTGCGGCGGCCACCTCGCCCGAGCCGCGCGGACAGCTCGAGCTCCAGGACCAGCCTCTTGAGGCTAGGCCACAGCCCGGGGAGGCCCTTCGGCTTCCGCGGGGTGTCCGCGTCCCGGTGGAGTGACAGGTCTGGCTCGCGGAGCTAGTCTAGCAGCGCCCACATCTACGCAAGCGGCCTGCGGCCAGCGCTCAGCAGCAGTGCGTACGTTATTCGGAAAGTACTCTATCCGGTAGGCCCGGCGCTTGAGGCCGGCGCCCCACGACGCGCCGTAGGCGTGGCGCAGCAACTGCTAGCGGTCCCGCCGCACGTGGCAGTCGCTGTGGCGGACGAGCAGCCAGAGCCCGAGCTCCGTGGCCTAGTCGAGCTAGGTCGCCCGGTGCATCGCCGCGACGGGCCGCTAGTCAAGCTAGCGGACGCCTAACGGACGCTCCTGTTTAGACGAGACTTTGCTCTGCGAGTCTAGGCCACGCGGTGACTACCTAACCTGCATGCTCAGCTGGTCTTCTAGCTCGACAGGCGCGCCGAGCCCGCTCCACCGGCGGCGTCGGTCACGCGGGCGAAGCTCGGCGTCGCGCGACGCGACCGGCTACCGCTAGTCCTAGCTGAGGAACCTGCC
>NZ_JBJURU010000004.1:120587-161081 GCF_046098115.1 Gordonia sp. VNK21
CGGCGCGCCACCGGACGGGCTCCCTGGCCCGCCGCCGGTCGACGCTCCGCCCCAACCGCCGCGACCTGAACGGCTCCTTCCGCGCGTCCCTGAGCTCCAGGACCAGCCTCTTGAGGCTAGGCCACAGCCCGGGGAGGCCCTTCGGCTTCCGCGGGGTGTCCGCGTCCCGGTGGAGTGACAGGTCTGGCTCGCGGAGCTAGGCGGCCGGAGCCTGCGGGTGGACCAGGACATCGCCGAATCGACTCTGCGTCAACTGATCCGGCGACTCCTCTCGCTCACCCCCTCGGCGGCGCCGCCGATCCCCGAGCTGCCGGCCGACCTCTTCGCCACCCCCGGCCGGCGCGACGAGATCCTGGACGCCGCAGCCCGGCTGTTCGCCGATCAGGGTTTCGCCGGCACCGGGATGGACGAGATCGGAGCGGCCGTGGGCATCACCGGACCCAGTGTGTACAAACACTTTCCGTCCAAGGAGTCGATCCTGATCGCCATCGGCCAGCGCAGCGCGCTGCGGCTCGAAGCGGGCGCACTGGCTGCGGCGGCCACCTCGCCCGAGCCGCGCGGACAGCTCGATCTTCTGGTCGACTCGTACGTCCAATCCATCAGTGGCGCACCGGATCTGAGCGTCTCGTTTCAGAGCAGATTTGTCCTCGCAGGCAATCCGCAGGCGATCGAACTGATCGCCGGGCAGCGCCGCTACGTGGCCCGCTGGATCGAGCTGATCCGGTGCCTCGAGCCCGAGACCGACGAGCAGGCGGTGTCGCTGACGGTGCACGCCGCCCTGGCGATCGTCAACGACGCGGTGCGGATGCCGCGCAGCACCCCGCGGCCGGAGTTCGCGGCCCGGATGGCCTATCTCATGAAAGGCTTATTGCATGCGTGACGACGACTCGCGACCGGCGTCCGGCGAACGCATCTACACCCGCGACGATCTGATCGAGGCGCTCGGTCTGGACAGTGAGGTGGCCCTGCGCCTGTGGGGCGCCTTCGGCTTCCCGGAGGGGCCCGACACCGGATCGGAGTTCTCCGACCAGGACCTCGAGTCCCTGCGCGCCTTCCTCGGCAAGTCCAGCGCCGCCAACCCCGCCTCGCAGCTGGCCGCCGCCCGGTCCCTCGGGCAGGCCACCGCGCGGCTGGCCGAATGGCAGGCCGAGCAGATCCGGCTGATGGCGGCCGACCCGGAGACCGGCATGACCGAGCAGGAGCTCGCCGACGCCGTGGGCCGGCTCCAGCAGCTGGTGTGGCGACGCCATCTCGACGACCGGCTGGCCCGGCACGCCGAGAGCGGCGAGACCGAGGCGATCGTGGGCTTCGCCGACATCGTCGGTTTCACCTCGCTGTCCCGGCGGCTGCGGCTGCCCGAGCTCGAGGACCTGATCGAGGCCTTCGAATCCGCAGCTCAGCAGATCGTCAACGGCCGCGGCGGCCAGGTGATCAAGAACATCGGCGACGCGGTCATGTTCACCGCGCCGACCCCCGCACAAGCCGCCGCGATCGCGCTGGATCTGCACGATCTGACCTCGGACGGGGTGATGCCCACCCTGCGGATCGGGATGGCCGAGGGGGTGGCGCTGATCCGGATGGGCGACCTCTTCGGCGAGCCGGTGAACATCGCCGCCCGGCTGGCCAGCAATGCCCGGGAGGGCACCACGCTGGTGGACCAGAACCTGGCCGATGCGCTGGCCGACGACGAGGACGTCCGGGTGCGCCACGTGCCGGCCCTGTCGGTGCGCGGCTACCGGCGGCTGCGGGCCAGCGCCCTCGTCCGGGCGCACCGGACCGGAGAAACCCGCTAGCCGGATCCGCGGTCGGGCGCATAGGCTTGTGCGCATGCCCGATATCCCCGGCCGCTCCCCGGCCGTCGAAGCCGTCGGCCTGGTCAAACGCTTCGGCGACTTCACCGCCGTCGACGGTGTGAGCTTCTCCGTGCCGGCCGGCACCGTGCTCGGCCCCAACGGCGCCGGCAAGACCACCACCGTCCGGATGATGACCACCCTCTCCCGGCCCACCGCGGGAACCGCCAGGATCGCCGGTCACGACGTGCTCGAGGAACCGGCCATGGTACGCCGCAGCATGGGGCTGACGGGTCAGGCGGCCACCGTCGACGAGCTGCTCACCGGCCGGGAGAACCTGGCGATGATCGGCGGGCTGTACGGCATCCGGCGCGCGGCGCTGCGCAGCCGCTGCGAACAGCTGCTCGAGCAGTTCTCCCTCACCGACGCCGGGAACAAGGTGGTCCGCGACTACTCGGGCGGCATGCGCCGGCGCCTGGACCTGGCGGTGAGTCTGCTCGCCGCGCCGCCGGTGCTGTTCCTGGACGAGCCCACCACCGGCCTGGATCCCCACAGCCGCAACGAGCTGTGGGATGTGCTGCGCGAGCTGGTGGCCGGCGGCACCACCCTGGTGCTGACCACCCAGTACCTCGAGGAGGCCGATCAGCTGGCCGACACCATCGTGGTGATCGACCGGGGCCGGATCATCGCCGAGGGCACACCGCTGCAGCTCAAGGAGCGCTCGGGCGCGGCCAGCGTGATCGCGACGGTGACCCACGCGCACCAGCTCGAGCACGCGCACCGGCTGCTGGTGCAGCACTCCCCCGAGATCTTCCTCGACGCCGACGTGCGCACCCTCACCGTGGCCGCCGGCGGCCTGGACGACCTGACCCGGATCGCCGGTCTGCTCTCGGCCGAGCGGATCGCCGTTGACGACCTGCGGCTGTCCCGGCCCAGCCTCGACGATGTCTTCCTGTCGCTGACCGGGCACCGCTCGAGCACCGGGGAGGAGCAACCGTGACCAGTGCCGACCTGCCGATCACTCCGCCGGGATTGTGGCGACAGACCTCGATCATCGTGCGCCGCAGCCTGATCCACACCCGGCGCATGCCGGAGATGCTCACCGACGTCACCGTTCAGCCGGTGATCTTCGTGCTGCTGTTCTCCTTCGTCTTCGGCGCGGCCGTCTCGGTGCCCGACGGCGGCAACTACCGCGAGTTCCTGCTCCCGGGCATCATGGGCCAGACCATCGTCTTCACCGCCTTCGTGGTGGCCATGGGCATCACCGCCGACGTGGACAAGGGCATCGTCGACCGGTTCCGCTCGCTGCCGATCAGCAGGTTCTCCTATCTGCTGGGCCGGGCGATCGCCGCCCTGCTGCATTCGGCGATCGGCCTGACCGTGATGGCGGTGACCGGCCTGGTGATCGGCTGGCGGATCCACGGCGGCATCCTCGACGCGATCCTCGGCTTCGTGCTGATCGTGGTCTTCGGTTTCGGGATGATCTGGTACGGCGTGCTGATCGGTTCGTGGCTGCGATCGGTGGAGGCGGTGAACGGCTTCCTGTTCTCCACCCTGTTCCCGCTCACGTTCCTGTCGAATGTCTTCGTGCCGACCGCGCCGATGGCCGACTGGCTCCGGTTCATCGCCGAGTGGAACCCGATCTCGTCCCTGGTGCAGGCCATGCGGGAGCTGTGGGGCAACGGACCGGCCGCCGCCCCGGGCGCCGCACTGCCCCTGCAGCATCCGGTGATCGCGACGGTGTTGTGGTCGCTGGCTCTGACCGTGGTCTTCGCGCCGGTCGCACTGCGCGCCTTTGTGCGCCGCACCGCCGACTGAGCCCACACCGCCCCGGCCGACGGCGCAGCCGGGGAGCCTCAGGCGGTGTGCGAGAGCGCGTCCAGCGGATCGGAGTAGATGGCGTCCAGGGCGACGGCGCCGGCCGCCTTCTGCTGCACGGTGATCGCCGACCGGGCCACCCGCACGTCGCGGTTGTTGATCACCGACGTCGCGCGCAGCGCCTTGGAGACCACCGGCAGCGCCTCCGGGTAGTCGGTGAACGCCTGCCCGCCCAGGATCACGTGATCGGGGTTGAAGATGTCCGACATCAGTGCGACGGTGCGCCCGAGCACCTCGGCCCGCTCGGCGAGGATCTCGTGCGCGACGGTGTCGCCGGTGCGTGCCGCGGCGCGCAGCTCGTCGAGACTGGTCACGTTCAGACCGGCCGCGGCGGCCGCCTCCAGTACGCCCGAGTCGCCGACGGCGTCCTCGAGGCGACCGGTGCTGTTCGGGTCGAGCAGCCGGGTGGGGCCGGTCGGGAAGTGCCCGATGGTCGGCGGTCCGGCGGCCGGGGTGTGCACGGTGCCGTCCACACTGAAGGCGATACCGGCCATTTCCCGGGCGTAGAAGTAGAGGAAGTTCTGGCTGGATTCGGCCGGGTTGACCACCAGCTCGGCGGCCGCCATGGCCTCGACGTGCGAGGCGACCGACACCGGCAGCCCGAGTTCGGCGGCGATCAGCTCGCCCACGCGCACCCCGGTCCAGCCCAGCCGCGGATGGTCGACGACGCCCTTGTCGCCGACGCGGCCGCCGATGGCGACACCGCCCCAGAGCAGGCGCTTGCCCACCCAGCGGTCGGCGAAGCGCCGGGCGCTGGCGCCGATCGCGCTGACGATCTGCGCCGGGTCGGCGGCCTGCGGCGTGGGGATGGAGATGGCGCCGACCACGCGGTGCTGCAGGTCGTGGGTGGTGATCGAGGTGGTGCGGTAGCCGATGTGGATGCCGACGGTGAGGAAGTCGCCGGTGTTGATCTCGAACGGCACGCGGGGCCGGCCCACAGCCCCGGGCGGGGTGAGGTCGGCGCGCTCGCGGATCAGGCCGGCCCGCAGCAGCGCGCTGACCTGGCGGTTGACTGTGGAGATGGACAGCCCGGTGGCGGCGGCCGCGTCATCGCGGAAGACCGGACCGGAGACCCGGGCGGTGCGCAGCACCAGGGCGGCGGCCTTGGTGGACAGGTGCAGACCGGCCACCTCGGCGTGCGGGGCGGCGGCGCGGCGGGCGGCCCGGGCCGGGCGGACGGTGAGATCGGCCGGCGCGTTCGGGGCCGGGATACGTCGATCGAGGGTGGAAGTCATGAGTGTGGTCCTTGGTTGCCGAGTGCCGGCCGCCGGCGGCGGTGACACTGAGGGAGGGCCCGCGGCGCAGAGGCGGGCACGACGAAAGCTGGGTCAGCGCATTCGACGGCAACAAAGGACCCGGGCCAGCGGCAGACGGCATCCCAGAGCGGTGGTCACATAGGTGACCTCCGGGATCGCATACGGCTGGTGAGTCATGGACGCAAAGCTAGCAAGACCGCTGACCGGTGGCAAGCGCAGGGCCTGTGAGATCGGACTCGCGGGCGCCTGCGCCCGGCCCGGCGGTCACCGGAAGCTGGCCAGGCCGGCGTCCCCGGCGGCCAGGTGAGCGTGCTCGTTGACCGAGACCACGGTGACCCCGCTGCGCCCCACCAGCAGCCGGGAGAACGAGGCGTTGAACATCGAGCGGGCCAGCGTGGGCCACTGGGCGTCGGGCACCTGCCACAGCCGGGCGACCAGTTGCATGATCACCCCGGCCGAGGACACCACGAGCACGTTCTGGCCCGAGCCGGCCAGCGCAACCGCCCGCTCGGCGGCGGCGGCGACCCGGCCGCCGAAGGCGGCGTAGCTCTCGCCGCCGCTGTCCTCTCCGCCCACCCATCGGGCCAGGGCGGCGTCGAGCACCCGCTGATAGGCGGCGCCGTCGCGGTACATCCGGGTCAGCTCCTCCGCCGAGGCGTCGATGCTCTGCGGGATCTCGTACTCGTTCCAGTCCGGGTCGACGACCGGCTCGGGCGGCGTCTGAAAGGCCTCGAGCACCCCGGCGAGGGTGGCCCGCTGACGCGGCAGGTCGCCGCTGATCGCCGCGGTGAACCCGGGCACCAGACCGGCCAGCTCCGCGCCGGTGCGCCGGGCCTGGGCGGTGCCCAGTTCGGTCAGTCCGGGCCCGGCGGCGGCCGCGTCGCCCACGCCGTAGGCCGTGGCCGGGGCCTGCCCGTGCCGCACCAGATAGATCCCGCCCATCGGTTACCTCGCCTCTTCTTCTCGTCTGGGTGCGCCCGCCACCGGGTCAGCCGATCGCGGCCAGGCCGGCCGCGATGAACGACGCGGTGGCCTCGGCGGCGTGTTCGGCGCCGGCGGCGCCCGAGGAGCCGCCCTGCAGCGCCCGGTGGGTGATGCCTTCGGCGATCACGCCCAGCTTCAGGTTGGCCAATCCGAGGTAGAACTGCCAGTCGCCCAGGTCGGTGCCGGCGATCTGGGCGTAGCGCTGCGCCATGTGGTCGGGATCCGGATACCGGGCCGAGGTCCAGGCCGCGTCGAAGCCCAGCACCGCCGAGAACACCGGTTCGCGGTAGATGCACATCAGCGCGACGTCGGTGAGCGGGTCGCCGAGGGCCGCCATCTCCCAGTCGACGACGGCGGCCACCCGGGCCGGGTCGCCGGGCGCGAGGATGGTGTTGTCCACCCGGAAGTCGCCGTGCACGATGCTGCTGGCCGCCTGCGCGGGCACCCGTTCGGTCAGCGCGGCCGCCAGTCGCTCCACATCCGGCAGTTCGCGGGTCTTGACCAGGCCCCACTGCCGGGCCCACAGTTTCACCTGCCGGGCGGCGAAGCCCTCGGGACGGCCGAAGTCGGCCAGCCCCACGGCGCGGTAGTCCACGGCGTGCAGATCGGCCAGGGTATGCACGAGCGCGTCGAAGTTGGCTGCCACCTCGTCATCGGTCCAGGCCTGCAGGTCCTCCTCCGAGCGGATCACCTGGCCGTCGACGAAGTCGACGACGGTGCACGGGGCACCGATGAACTCGCCGGTCCGGTCGATGGCCACCGGCGCGGCCACCGGGACAGGGGTGCCGGTGAGCGCGGCGGTGACGGCCCATTCACGCTCCATGTCGTGGGCCGACGGGGTGAGTCCGGCCAGCGGTGGGCGGCGGGTCACCCAGCGATGCACATCGTCACTGACGGTGAAGGTGAGATTGGAGCGGCCGCCGCTGATCAGTTCGATGTTCAGCTCGCCCTGGACCTCGACGTCGTTGGCGGCGAGCAGCTTTCGCAGATCGGCGGCCCGCAGACCGGGATGATCAGACATGGACGATTCCCGCTTCCGTGTTCTTGCGGGCCCGGCCCACGGCCCGCCTGGCCAGCGCCCAGCGGTGCACCTCCGAGGGGCCGTCGTAGATCCGGAAGGGCCGCACCTCGTTGGCCAGCCGGGCCAGCGGCAGATCCTCGGAGACGCCGAGCCCGCCGCACATCTGCATGCACCGGTCCAGCACCCGCGAGTACGCCTCGGCGGCGAAGGTCTTGGCGATGGAGGTGGAGTCGGAGGCGTGCTCTCCCTGGTCGAGTTCCCAGCAGGCGCGCACCAGCAGCGCACGGGCGCCGGCGATGTCGATCTCGTTGTCGGCCACCATCTGCTGGATCATGCCCAAATCGCCGATCCGACCGCCGAAGCCCTGCCGGGTGCTCACATAGTCCAGGGCGAGGTCGTGGGCTCGGACCGCGATGCCCATCCAGCGCATCACGTGGGTCATCCGCGCCGGCCCCAGCCGCACCTGGGCGTAACGGTAGCCCTGGTCGGGTTCGCCGAGCACGTCCTCGTCGGGCACGAAGACATCGGTGAAGCGCACCTCGCAGTGGCCGCCGATCATCCCGCGGTCGTAGGTGTGCACGTAGCGCTGCACCTCGATGCCGGCAGCCTCGGCCGGCGCCAGGAACATGGTGGCGCCGCCGCGGTCGCCGGGTTCTCCGGCCGTGCGGGCCATGATGATGAAGAAGCCCGCGCCGTCCGCGCCGGTGATGAAGCGCTTGAGGCCGTTGATCTTCCAGCCGCCCGGCACCTTCTGCGCCAGCGTGTTCAGTGCGTTGGGGTCGGCGCCGGCGCCGGGCGCCGGTTCGGTCATCGCGAAGGCGCTGCGCACGTCGCCGGCGGCGAGGGGTGCGAGGTATTTCTGCTTCTGCGCGTCGGTGGCGATGTGGGCGAGCATGTGCACGTTGCCCTCGTCCGGTGCCCCCAGGTGCAGGGCGACCGGCCCGAAGGTGGAGCGGCCGGCGGCCTCGAAGACCGGTGCACGGTCGGACATGTTCAGGCCCAGGCCGCCGAACTCGACGGGTGCGTGCGGCGCGAAGATACCGGCCTGCTTGGCCTGCGCGTTCAGTTCCCGCCGCAGGTCGTCGCCGCCGGCCGCCTCCACGTCGCCCGCATGCCGGTTCTCCACCGGCAGCACCACGTCGGCGATGAAGCGCCGGGCGCGGTCGACGAGGTCGACGACCTCCGGCCGATAGGACAGATCGATGGACATCCCACACTCTCCTTCACCTCGGCCGTGTCCGATCGCCGGCCGGGAGCCACTATGACCGAGCGCTCGCTCGGTTGCTGCGAACACTGTACCCGGATGCCGCCGCCCGGCGTCAAGTAGCGATCAGACCGGCGAGACGTACCGGACCATGTCGTGGGCGATCTGCAGGTTCCGGCGCACCAGCTCGTCAGCGGTGAGCGGACCACTGGGAGTGAACCAGGTGGATACGCCGACCGCCATCGTCGCCAGCGCCCGCGCCGCATCCTTGGGATAGCCGGTGGTGAACACGCCCGCCTCCACGCCGGCGTCCACCACGCCCTCGATCATCCGCTGCTGCCGGTCGCGGTGCCCCACGTAGATCTCGCGATAGCCCGCATCGAGACTGCGGATCTCGGTGGAGGCGACGAAGGCCTGCTCCCGGCGGAACATGTGGAAGCGCAGCAGCGACTCGGTCAGCGCATCGAAGCGCCGCACCGGATCCTGGCCGGCCTCGTCGAGCGCCTCCTGGCTCCGGCGCAGCAGGTCCATCATGGTGATCTCACACAAGCCTTGCAGCAGTGACTGTTTGGACGGGTAGTGGTGATAGAGTCCCGGCACCGACAGCCCCGCTCGTGCCGCGATGTCCCGCACCGAGGTGCCGTGGTAGCCGTGTTCGGCGAAGGCGGCGAGCGCAGCGGCCAGCGGGGACGGCAAGTCGACGGGCCCGTACTCTCGCCAGCTGGTCATCTGATCACCCTAACGCGCCAGGCTGTTCGGCAGCAGCATGCCCACGCACACGCCGATCAGCGACTCCTTGTCGATCTGCACCGTGCCCTCGATCCACGAGGCCAGCAGCCGGGACAGGCCGCCGACCTGGAAGTGCGCGGCCGCTGTCACCTCCGGCCCCGGCGAGAGGCCCAGCGCCTCCTGCGCGGAGTCGGCGGTCAGGGCGACGAAGAGCAGCAGCGAGTCCCCGCGTTTGGCGGCCACCACCGGGCTGACCGGTGCATCCGAGAAGACCAGCCGCCCCTTCCTGGCATCGTCGTCGACCACGTCGACGATGGCCCGCACCGCGCGGGCCACCCGGCGCCGGGGATCCTGCGTGGAGGCGAAGGCGACCTGCCCCCGTTCGGCGAACTCGGCGATCACCTCGTCGTAGGCGGCCCCGACCAGATCGTCGACGCCGGTGAAGCTCTCGTAGAAGTAGCGCGGGGTGAGTCCGGCGCGAGCGCAGACGCCGCGGACGGTCACTGGCGCCGGCTCCGGCGCCCCGAGCAGATCCAGCGCCGATTCGATGAGCGCGGTGCGCCGGCGGGCCACCCGGGACCCGCCGTCCTCTCCGCCGTAGGCACGCAGTTGTGCCGACTCGCCGGCCGATCGCTGAGACACCACGCTTCCCATCTTGACACCGCATCACGGCGGTAGTTCAATCGATGTCAGTAAGTGGAAACATCTGTTATCACATTTTGAGGAGGCCGCGGTGAGCATCGAGGCGAGTGCGCAGACCGAGTTCCCGGCCGAGAACATGCATCGCTCCCGGCGCGAGGAACTCGACCACGTCGACTCCACCGGCATGGAGATGCTCGGCGCCGCGCTGCTGGCCGGTCCCGCGAATGTGATCATGCAGCTCGCCGTGCCGGCCGTCGGCTACGGCGTGTACGAGAGCAAGGTCGAGAGCGGGAATCTGTTCAAGAACCCGACCAAGCGCACCCGCACCACCCTGACCTACCTCGCGGTCGCCGCCATGGGCGGCCCGCAGCTGCGCAGGAAGTACCGGCAGGCGGTGAACAGGTCGCACGCCCACGTCCGCTCGGACGAGAACAGCCCGGTGAAGTACAACGCCTTCGATCCGTCGCTGCAGTTGTGGGTGGCCGCCTGCCTCTACCGCGGCTGGGAGGACGTCCAGCGGCTGTACGGCGATCCGCGCCGGATCACCGAGGAGGCGTACCGGCAGGGCGCGGTGATGGGCACCACCCTGCAGATGCCGCCGGAACTGTGGCCGGCCACCCGCGCCGACTTCGAGGACTACTGGAACACCACGGTCGACGACCTCGAGATCGATGACACCATCCGCGAGTACCTGATGCGGATCGTGCGGATGGAGTTCGCCCACCCGATGGTGCGCCGCCTGGGCGGCTGGTACTCCGAGGCGATGACCATCGGGTTCCTGCCCGCGCCGTTCCGCGCCAAGATGCGGATCGAGCAGAAGCCGTGGCAGCGCCGGTTCTTCGAGACCCACAACGCCGTCGCCCGGATCGTGCTGCGCGGCTGCCCCAAGCCGGTACGCCAGTTCCCGCTCAACGCCTTCCTGCTCGATGTGCGCTGGCGGCTGCGCACCGGGCGTCCGCTGGTCTGATCCGGCGTTCGTGTCCGGACCGTCAGCGGCCCAGGTACTTGAGCGCGGACCGGTCCAGGCCGGCGACGTCGGTGTGCCCGGACAGCCCCAGGGTGAGATCGAGTTCGGCGAGGATGTTCGCGACCGCGTCCCGGGCCCCTTCGGCCCCGGCCAGGGCCAGCCCGTACATGTGCGGGCGGCCGATGCAGACCGCGTCAGCCCCGAGCGCGAGCGCCTTGAAGACGTCGGCGCCGGTGTAGAACCCGGAGTCGGCCAGGATCTTGAGGCTGCCGCCCACCGCGTCGACGATGTCGACGAGCGCATCGGTGGAGCTGATCGATCCGTCGATCTGCCGTCCGCCGTGGTTGGAGACGACGATGCCGTCGACGCCCAGCGCCGCGGCCTGGCGGGCGTCGTCGGGGTGAAGGACCCCTTTGAGCACGATCGGCAGCTCGGTGCGCTGCCGCAGGCTCGCGATGTCGTCCCAGTTCAGCGACGGCCGGGAGTAGATGTCGAGAAAGGTCTGCACGGCGGCGCGCGCGTGCGGGGTGCGGACGTTGCTCAGCACCGAGCCGGGCACGTTGCGCGCGATGCGCAGCAGGGTCTTGATCGCGCCGATCGAGACCTCCGGCTTCTCCGCGGTCGCCGCCGCCAGGCGCTCGCGGACGATCTCCCAGAAGGCCGGATCCGAGGTGTACTGGTCGATGCCCTCGGCCCGCGCGAACGGCAGCGACCCCAGATTGAGGTCCTGCGGCCGCCAGCCCAGCATGGTGGTGTCGAGGGTGACGGCCAGGGCCGCCGCCCCCATCTTCTCGGCCCGGCTGATCAGGCTGGCGACCAGCCGATCGTCGGTGGACCAGTAGAGCTGGAACCAGCGCGGCGCCCCGGGACGGACACGCTCCATCGCCGCGGCCACCTCCTCCATCGGGGCGCAGCCCTGATTGGAGAAGATGTATGGCACGCCGAGCTCGGCCGCGGCCCGACCGATCAGCACGTCGGCGTTCTCGCGGGCCAGCGCCCCGGCGCCGACCGGCGCGAAGAGCACCGGCGCCGCCAGCTTCTGGCCGAAGAGCTCGATCTCCAGGGATCGTTCGCTCACATCGCGCAGCACCCGCGGCACGATGGCCCACGAGTCGAGGGCGGCACGGTTGGCGGCCATCGTCCGGCCCTCACCGGCACCGCCGGCGATGTAGGCCCAGCCGCGCCGCGACATCGTCGCCTCGGCGCGGCGTTCGAGTTCGGCGAAGTCGGTGGGGACGGTGGGCCGGCGGCCGTGAACGCCCCCGGTGTAGATGTCGTTCTGCCGGCTGCGGCCGAGGTTCACGGTCACCATCAGCGGTCCTGCCCGTCACGCTGCAGATAGAAGTAGAAGTGCCGCTCGCGCACCAGCGAGGTGGTGCCGTTCATGATGCCCATCAGCGTGTTCCCGTCGACCCGCTTGAAGTGGTCGATCACCGGCTGACCGTCGTAGACCATCGACGCGGTGACCTCACCGCGGAAGCCCACCTCCCACAGGCTGGCCGCACCCTTGCCGATCTCGAGGTTCGAGTACAGCTCGCCGTCCTCGCCGCGGCAGACCATCGGCGCCACGTCGTACCAGCTGCGGAACCACTTGCCGTACCAGCCGACCGCCGCGAGCCGCCCGTCCATCCGATGCCCGGTGGGCAGTTCGCCGCCCCGCCAGTCGCCGAGGATCTCCTCGACGGTGACCGTGTCGAGCATCGCCCAGATGGCGTCGAGCTCGGCCGGGTCGCTGATCTGCTGGGACTCCACCCGCGCGAAGAAGTCCGCGACCGCCTGGTCGCGATCGAGTGCTGTGGTCATCGTTCCTTCATCTGGTCGGAGCGGGTCCCGGCGGATCCACCGGCCGGGGGACGGGAGTTGCCGGTACCGAAGACCATGTCCTGCGTGACGTCGTACCGGCGGGCGTCGATGCCGTCGAGGATCAGGTTGTGCCGCACCTGCCAGGGCGCCTTCTCGCCCGCCTTGGGCAGCTTGCCGCCGGCGCGCTGGACGTATCCGGAGTCCAGTTCGAGCAGCGCGTGGGTGGCGGGCCGGCGGCCGTGCAGGGTCGGGTAGGCCCGGGTGTAGCTGTTGACCCGCATGTACTCGATGAGCTCGGCGACGGCCTGACTGGTCAGGTCCACCCGCAGGGTCCAGGAGGCGTTGGTGTAGCCCACCGACCACGCCAGGTTGGGGACGTCGTCGAGCATGTAGCCGCGGTAGGCGTACTTCTCCCCCGGATTCACCGCCTCCCCGTCCACCGACAGGCCGACACCACCCATCGCGATCAGGTTCAGGCCGGTGGCGGTGACCACGATGTCGGCCTTGATCTCGTCGCCGGAGGAGACCACGATCCCGTCGGCGGTGAAGTGGTCGATGGTGTCGGTGACCACGTCGGCGGCACCGCCGGCGATCGCCTTGTAGAAGTCGTTCTCCGGGATCACGCACAGGCGCTGATCCCACGGCTCGTAGGCCGGTTTGAAGTGAGTGTCCACCTCGAAGCCCTTGGGCAGATTGCGTTTGGCGATCGACCGCAGGAGCCGGCGCGAGGCCTTGGGGAACTGTCGGCAGAACAGGTACAGCCCCATCGTCAGACCGGCGTTGCGGTACCGGGTCAGGTCGTGGGCGAGCTGCTTGGGCAGCAGTTTCTGCACCGCCGTGGTCATCGGATCCTGCCACGGATACGGGAACAGATAAGTCGGCGACCGCTGCAGCATGGTCACGTGTCCCGCGGTCTCCGCCAGCGCCGGGATCAGCGTGACAGCGGTGGCGCCGCTGCCGATCACCACGATCTTCTTGCCGGCGTAGTCGAGATCCTCCGGCCAGAACTGCGGATGCACCAGGGTGCCGGTGAAGTTCTCCTCGCCGGGGAAGTCCGGACGGTAGGCGTGGTCGTAGCTGTAGTAGCCGGTGCACATGTACAGGAAACGGGCGGTCAGGGTGCGCGGCTGACCGTCGACGATGGCGTCGACGGTCCACAGATCGGTGCCGGTGTCGAAGTCGGCGGCGAGCACCTCGGTCCGGAAGGTGATGTGCGGGTAGATGCCGAAGTCCCGGGCGGTCTGCTCGAGGTAGTCGCGGATCTCGTCGCCGTGGGCCATCAGCCGGGTACCGCGCCACGGGTTCCACGGGAAGCTGAGAGTGAAGATGTCCGAGTCGCTGCGCACTCCCGGGTACCGGAACAGGTCCCAGGTGCCGCCGATCCGCTCGCGCCGTTCGAGGATCGAGTACGTCAGTCCGGGGTTGCGTTCGCGCAGCCGGTAGGCGGCGTCGATGCCGGACAGCCCGGCTCCCACGATCAGGACGTCGAAGCTCTCCTCTGACGAATCCGCTTGTGCCATCTGCTCTTTCACTCCCTGTATTTCATCGGCGGGCCGGACTCAGCTCGCCGTCCGCTTACGCGTCGCCGCAGTGGTCTTCTTCGCTGCCGTCTTCTTCGCCGCTGTCTTCCCGGCGGGATCTTTCTTGGCCGCAGTGGTCTTCTTGGCCGCAGTGGTCTTCTTGGCCGCCGTCTTCTTGGCCGCCGTCTTCTTGACCGCCGACTTCTTGACCTCCGACTTCTTGACCCCAGTCTTCTTGACCGCAGTCTTCGTCGTCGGCGCCGGCTCGGCCGGCTCGTCACCGCCCCGGTCGCGGACCGAGGCGCGCAGCGCCGCCAGCAGGTCGGCCACCTCGTCGTCGCCGGCGTCGGCCTCGGGGGCGTTCTGATCGGACGAGAACGCCTGTCCGCCTTCCGCTCTGGACTCGATCAGTTTGCTCAGCTCCACCTCGTAGGTGTCCTCGTACTGGGCCGGATCGAAGTCGGCGGCCATCGTCTCGATGAGTGACGCCGCCATATCCAGTTCCTGCGGCCGGATCGGCACCTCGGCGTCGAGGAAGCCGAACTCCGGGGTCCGGATCTCGTCCGGCCAGAGCAGGGTCTGCAGCGTCATCACCCCGTCGATCACCCGGAGCGCGGCCAGCCGGGTGCGGTTGCGCAGGGTGAAGGTGGCGATCGCGAGGCGTTCGGTGCGTTCGAGGGCCTGGGCCAGCAGCACATAGGCCTTCGGTGACTTCGACGACGGCTCGAGGTAGTAGGCCTTGTCGAAGTAGATCGGATCCACCTGGTCCGCCGGCACGAACTCGGTGATGGCGATCTCCGGACTCCTGGTGACCGGCAGGGACGCAAGGTCGTCCTTGCTGAGAATCACCACGCCGCCCTCGTCGGTCTCGTAGGCGTTGGCGATCGCGCTGTAGTCCACCTCCTGGTCGGTGCCCTCGCGCACCCGCCGGTAGCGGATGCGGGTGCCGTCGGAGGCGTCGACCTGATGGGAGGCGCGGTCGTGACTCTGCGTGGCCGAGTACACCTTGACCGGCACGTTCACCAGGCCGAAGCTCAGGTCGCCTTTCCAGATGGACCGCATAGAGGCCCATTGTGCCATCGATCACTGTCAGAGGACACGGACCGAAGAGCACAATCGGGGCATGGGCGGCTCGCATCTGGACATCGACGGGCACCGGATCGCGGTGTCCCACCTGGACCGGGTGCTGTATCCGCAGACCCAGACCCGCAAGTACGACGTCATCGAGTACTTCCTGGCCGTCGCGGACGGCCTGCTCCCCCACCTGACCGACAGGCCGATCACCCGGAAGCGCTGGCCGGCGGGCACCGGCTCGGCGGCGTTCTTCGAGAAGGCCCTGCCCGCCGGCGCCCCGGAGTGGATCGCCCGGTTCACCATCGAGCATCGCGGCGAGTCCAAAGCGTATCCGGTGGCCCGCAGCCGGGCCGATCTGGTGTGGCTCGGTCAGCTCGCAGCCTTGGAACTGCATGTGCCGCAGTGGCGGATCGCGCTCGCGGAAGAGGGGGCGCGGCGCACCGACAGGATCGTCTTCGACCTGGACCCGGGTATGGACGTGCCGCTGACCCAATGCGCCCAGGTGGCGCTGACCATCCGGGAGGTGCTGGCGGCGACGGGGCTGAGCGCGTACCCGGTCACCAGCGGCGGCAACGGCATCCACGTCTACGCCGCACTGCCCGCACCGGTGAAGGCGACCTCGGCGGCGGCGGTGGCCAAGCAGGTCGCGCTCGACCTGGCCGCCCAGGCTCCCGGCGAGATCACCGCCGCGATGAGCCGATCCGGCCGCACCGGGAAGGTGTTCATCGACTGGTCGCAGAACAATCCGGCCAAGACCACCCTGTGCCCGTATTCGCTGCGCGGCCGCGACCGGCCGTGGGCGGCGGCGCCGCGCACCTGGTCGGAGCTGAGCGAGCCGGACCTGCGGCAGCTGCTGTATTCGGAGGTGGCCGAGCGATTCGCCGCGGACGGGGATCTGCTGGCCGGACTGGACCCGGCACCCGCACCGGCGCCGGCGCTCGGCGACGGCGGGGAGGTGATCGATCTGGGCCGGTACCGCCGGGAGCGCTCCACGCGCAGCCGGCCGCTGCACTCCTCCGCACCGCCGGCACCGGCGGTCCCGGCACCGTCGACCGTGGTGGCGGGCCCGGTCCGGCCGATGCTGGCCGTCGACGAGCCGATCGAGGAGCTTGCGGCGCAGGACTGGGCGTTCGAGGGCAAGTGGGACGGCTACCGGGTGATCGTGCGGGTCTCCGGAGGACGGCTGCGGGTGCAGTCGCGGTCGGGGCTGGACCTGACCGCCGATCATCCCGAGCTCGCGGAGCTCGCCGGACTGCTGTCCGGGCACGATGTGGTGCTCGACGGCGAACTGGTGGCGGTCAACGCCGCCGGACGGACGGACTTCGCGCTCCTGGCCGCGCGGCACCGGGACGCCGAGGAGCCCCGGATCGAGCTGCGGCTGTTCGACGTGCTGTGGCTCGACGGCAGCGACCTGAGCAGCCGGCCGTGGGAGCAGCGCCGCACCGTCCTCGAGGGGCTGTCCGGGCTGCTCGACGGATCGGCGGTGATCGTGGTGCCGGAGCTGGTCGACGGCGACGGCGCCGAGGCGATGGCCACCGCCCGGCGACTCGGCTGGGAGGGGGTGGTGGCCAAACGGCGCAGCGCGCCCTACCGGCCGGGCCGGCGCAGCCCGGACTGGCGCAAGCAGAAGAACTGGAACGATGTCGAGGTGGTGATCGGCGGCTACCGGCCCGGCCGCGGGGACGACGCGGAGCTGGGGTCGCTGCTGCTGGGCCTGCCGGAGGCGGACGGTCTGCGCTATGTGGGCCGGGTGGGCACCGGCTTCAGCCGGCGGCAGGCGGCCGACCTGCTCGCCCGGCTCCAGCCGCTGCGCATCCGCGCCTGCCCGTTCACCGATCGGCTCGACCGCCCGGTGGCGAGCGGCGCCGTCTGGGTTCTGCCGACGCTGGTGGCCGAGGTGCGCTTCCTGGACTGGACGTCCACCGGCCACCTGCGCCACCCGTCCTGGCGCGGTCTGCGGCCCGACAAACTGCCCGGAGATCTCTGAACCCGTCGGCGGGCGGGGAAGCGTCGGCAACCCTTGCTTGTGCACCGTCGGACGGGTCCGGCAAGATGGAGCGGGTGACCGATCCGGTGGCCGAGAACCCGCACGCCCATCCCGACGAGCCGCACGTCGACGGCTTCGCGGGCCGGCTGAACTGGCTGCGGGCCGGGGTGCTCGGCGCCAACGACGGCATCGTGTCCACCGCCGGCGTGGTGGTGGGTGTCGCCGCCGCGACCACCGCACGCGAGCCGATCTTCACCGCGGGTATCGCCGCGCTGGCCGCCGGGGCGGTCTCGATGGCGCTGGGCGAGTACGTCTCGGTGAGCACCCAGCGCGACTCCGAACGGGCCCTGCTGGCCAAGGAGAAGGGTGAACTGCGCGACGACCCGGAGGCCGAACTCGCCGAACTCGCCGGACTGTACGAGGAGAAGGGGCTGCGCCCGGACACCGCCCATCAGGTGGCCCGGGAGCTCACCGCCCACGATGCGCTCGCGGCGCACGCCGAAGCGGAATTGAAGCTCGACCCGGACGAGCTGACCAGCCCCTGGCAGGCGGCCGGCTCGTCGGCGGTCTCGTTCACCGTCGGGGCGCTGCTGCCGCTGCTGGGCATTCTGCTCCCGCCGGCGCACTGGCGGATCCCGGTCGCGGTGGTCACCGTGCTGATCGCGCTGGCGATCACCGGCACCACCGGGGCACTGCTCGGCGGCGCCTCGCCGTGGCGGCCGACGGCCCGGGTGGTGATCGGCGGGGCGCTGGCGATGGCGGTCACCTACGCGATCGGCCTGCTCGTCGGCCACACCGTCTGAGCCCCCGGATGCACCGGGCCGCCCACCGGTGGGCGGGCGGCCCGGGCAGTCGGCTCGGGATCGCCGTCAGATCGGCATCAGGTAGTGCTTGCGCTGGGTGCGCAGTACCTGCTTGTCGCGCAGCTGCGCCAGCGCCTTGCGCAGCTGCAGCCGCGTCTGTGCGGGCTCGATCACCGCGTCGATGTAGCCGCGTTCGGCGGCCAGGTACGGGGTGGCCATCATCGCGTCGTAGAACTTGATGAAGTCCTGGCGCACCTTGTCCGCGGCGGCCGCCGAGAGTCCCTCGGTCTGCTTGCGGGTGAGAACCGCGGCCGCCGACTCGGCGCCCATCACCGCGATCTTGGCCGACGGCCAGGCGAAGTTGATGTCGGCGCCGAGCTGCTTGGAGCCCATCACCGCGTAGGCGCCGCCGTAGGCCTTGCGCAGCACCACCGTGATCTTGGGGACGTCGGCTTCGACGTAGGCGTACAGGAACTTGCCCGAGCGCCGGATGGTGCCCTTCTGCTCCTCCACCAGGCCGGGCAGGATGCCCGGGGTGTCCACCAGGAAGATCAGCGGAATGTTGTAGGCGTTGCAGGTCCTCACGAAGCGGGTGCCCTTCTCCGAGGAGTCGGTGTCGAGGATGCCGGCCATCACCGACGGCTGGTTGGCCACCACGCCCACGCTGCGCCCGTCCACGCGGGCGTAGCCGGTGATCAGGTTGGGTGCGAAGAGTTCGCCCACCTCGTGGAAGGCGCCGTCGTCGAACAGCCGGACCAGGATGTCGTGCATGTCGTAGCCGGCGTTGTCGTTGTCGGGCATGAAGCTGTTGAGCGACAGATCCGATTCGGTGATCTCCGGCTCCAGTCCGGGATTGATCACCGGCGGCTCCTCATGCGCACTCGACGGCATGTACTGGAGGTATTCGCGCACCCAGTCGAAGGCGGCCTGCTCGTCGGCGGCCACGTGGTGGATGTTGCCCCACCGTGCCTGATTGTGGGCGCTGCCCAGATCGTCGGCGGAGATCTCCTCGCCGGTGGTCTGCTTGATCACGTCCGGCCCGGTGACGAACATGTAGCTCTTGTCCTCCACCGCGACCAGGATGTCGGTGTTGGCCGGGGTGTAGACGGCGCCGCCGGCACACTTGCCCAGGATCACCGACACCTGCGGGGCCAGACCCGAGAGCAGATCGTTGCGGCGGCCCATCTCGGCGTACCAGGCCAGTGAGGTGACCGCGTCCTGGATGCGGGCGCCGGCCGAATCGTTGATGCCCACCATGGGGCAGCCGATCTTGCCGGCCCACTCCATCAGCGCGGCCACCTTGCGGCCGAACATCTCGCCCACGGTGCCGCCCATCACGGTCTGGTCGTGGCTGAAGGCCGCCACCGGGCGCCCGTGAACCAAGCCGTGCCCGGTCACCACGCCGTCGCCGTAGCCGGTGTGCCCGGCCCCCGGGGTCTTGGCCAGGGCGCCGATCTCGACGAAGGTGCCCGGATCGAACAGCATCCGCAGCCGTTCGCGCGGGGAGCAGATGCCCTTCGCGGCACGCTTGGCGATCGCCTTCTCGCCGCCCGGCTCCTTGGCGAGCTCCAGCTTCTCGCGCAGGTCGGCGAGTTTGGCCGCCGTCGTGTCTGTCATCGCAGTTCCTTCCACTTCCCGACCGTCTCGCCGGCGTGCACCGTCACTTCGCCGACGCGTTCACATCGAGCATCCGCCGGCCCAGGTCGGCGCCCACCTTGGCCACGTAGGGCTCGTCGACGATGGACAGGTGATCGCCGCCGATGTGCAGGATCTCCAGGTCGTCGACCACCTCGCCCCACCGGCCGTCCTCGTCGATCTCGGCCCACTTGGGTTCGAGCTCGATGGCGCCGTCGTGCATCCGATCGGCGCGGTAGAGCACCACCTTGCCCTCGTAGGGCTGCGGCTGGATCTGGTCGAGGATGCGGTTCTCGATGAACGAGGTCCGCTGGTGCTCGATGATCCCGCCCGGGATCTTGGTCGAGCTCATCGACATCATCTCCATGATGATCTGGAACTGGCCCTCGTCGTCGGCCTCGACCAGCCGGTCCATCGGGATGGGGATGTCCTCGTCGAGGTCGTAGTTGCGTACGGCGAAGTTCTTCCACCGCTCCAGGCGCTCGCGCTTGGTGTCGGGGGTCTCGATCATGTCCGCCCGCGGCCGGACCACGTCGATCAGGCCGACGAAGGCCACCTCGTCGCCCTGCTCACGCAGCACCTGCGCGACGCCGTAGGCCAGCGCGCCGCCGAACGACCAGCCCACCAGGACGTAGGGTCCGTGCGGCTGGATCTCCTTGAGCCGGGGCACGTAGTCGCGCACCCGCTCCTCGATGGAGCCCTCCACGCCACGGTCGAAGCCGATCACCGGGACCTGCTCGGGGAGCCGCTTGAGCAGCGCCTCGTAGGAGGTGGTGTTGCCGCCGGCCGGATGGAAGATCAGGATCGGCGACGGGTCCCCGGCGCTGGTGTCGTAGACCTTCCGGCCCTCGGGCACCAGCCGCAGGAAGCGGACGAAGCCGTCGGTGTCGGCGCCGGAGTCCAGGTGCTCGCGCACATAGCCCGACATCTCCTCGATGGTCTCCGAGTCGAGGACGTCCTCGACGTCGATGTCGCCGCCGGTCCGCTCGTTCAGGCGGTCGGTGAGCTCCTGCGCGACCTCCTCGGTGAGCACCGGCAGCTTGTTGAAGATGCCGCCCGCCGAAGTACCGGTGACCTTGGCGTAGACACCGAAGGTGAGGCGTTCGGCCGCATCGCGGGGCGGGACGTCGGATCCGGCCGCGTCGGCGACGGCCTTCTGATCGGTGATGTCGGCGGGTGCGGCCGCGGCCTCCGGAGCCGGCCGGTCGGCGGGCTGTGCGGCCGGTTCCGGTGCGGTCGGTGCCGGTGGCGCGGTCTCCGCCTCGGTCTCTGTCGCAGCCGGTGCCGCGGTCTCGGCGACCGCCGGTTCGGCCGGGGCCGCGGCGGCATCCTTGGCCAGCTGGTCGTCGATGTAGGCGTTGAGCGCGGCGGTGTCGAGCTCGCCCTCGCCGGCCGTAGTCGCCGACAGCTCGTCGAGCTGATCGCGGTGGGTCACCGCGAAGGCCACGAACTTCTCCACATCGGCCAGATTGGCCTGGCGCATGGCCTGCAGCTGCAGCTGCGGGATGTCGAACTCGTACTCGACGCGGTTCTTGATGCGCACCGCCATCAGCGAGTCCAGGCCGAGTTCGATCAGCGGCACCTCACGCGGCAGGTCCTCCGGGTCGTAGCCCATCGATTCGCCGACGATCAGGGCGAGCCGGTCGCCCACGGACTCGCCGGACGCCGGATCCCAGGTGTTGCCGATGTCGTCGACGATCTCGTCCTCGACGACCAGCGACGAGGTGCCCTCGGTGGCAACGATCGGGGTCTCCGCGGCGGCTGCGACTGGAGCAGCCGCGGCTGCCGTCGCGGCGGGGCGATCGCCCCAGCTACCGGTGACGGCGGCCTCGAAGAGCAGCGCATGCCCGTGGTCGGCGTCGGCGTGCACGGTCACCGCCGCGCCGCCCGGATGCCGGGTCAGCGTGGTGGTGAGCTGCCCGTCGCGCGGGAACTCGGCGACGGCCTCGGTGGCCGCGACGACGGGATCGCCGAGCACCTCCCGGGCGGCGGCCAGCACCAGCTGCGTCGGATCGGTCACCGCACTCACCGCGACGCCGAAGACGTGCCGGCCGTCGGGCAGCGCCACATGGGCGCCCGGGACGGCGGCGACGCCGGCCGAACTGGAGACGGCGGCGGTGAGCCAGTACGGCTTGCGCTCGAACCGGGTCCGCGGCACCGGCGCGTAAGGCAGGTCCTGTCCGGTGCCGAAGAGCGAGCCCACGTTCACCGGATGACCGTGCACCCACAGCTTCATCAGCGCGTTGACCAGACCGTAGCTCTCGTCCTCCTTGCGGCGCAGGGTCTCGATGAGTTCGGCGTTGTGCACCCCGGCCCCGAAGGTGACCGCGGCCACCGAGATCAGGACGGCCGGGTTGGGCGCCAGCTCGATGAAGGTGCGATGCCCGTTCTCCACCGTCTTGGCGACGGCCTGGGAGAACCAGACGCTGTGCCGCAGGCCCTTGAGGAAGTACTCCACCGTGTGCACGGTGCTGCCGGCCCGGTAGAACTCCTCGCGGTCGACGGAGCTGTAGATCGGGTGGGCCAGCGGCTGAGGGGCGATTCCGGTCAGCTCGTAGGACAGTTCGCCGAGGATCGGCTCGACCTGCGAGGTGTGGCTGGCGCCCTTGGTCTGCAGCTTCCGGCCGAGTTTGCCCTCGGCCTCGGCGCGGGCGACGATCGCGTCCACCTGTGGTTCCGGCCCGCCGATCACCGTGTGGGTGGGTGCCGCGTAGACGCAGATCTCCAGGTCCGGGTAGTCGGTGAGCACGGCGGTGATGTCCTCGGCACTGTACTCGACCAGCGCCATCAGCCGGATGTCGTCACCGGTGAGCGAGGACTCGCCCTCGGCCATCAGGCGCGAGCGCTGGCAGATGACCCGGGTCGCATCCTCGAGGGACAGGCCGCCGCTGATGTAGGCCGCCGAGGCCTCGCCCATCGAATGCGGCACCAGCACACCCGGCTCGGCGCCGTAGTGCCGCAGGGTGTCGGCCAGCGCCACCTGGATGGTGTAGATCCCCACCTGGCTGGTCTCGATACCGTAGGTCTGCTCGTCGTCGAGGAACAGCTCGGCGATCGAGTAGCCGAGCTCGGCCTGGACGTACTCGTCGACGGCGTCGACGCGGCCGGCGAAGACGGGGTTCTCGGTGTAGAGCTGCTTGGCCATCTTGCGGTGCTGCGAGCCGAAGCCGCTGAGCAGCCAGACCGCGGAGGCGGCGTCCGGGGAGTCGGCGGTGTAGACGAAGGGCAGCGCCTTGCCGTCGGCCACGGCGCGCATGCCCTTGACCGCATCGTCGTGGCTGCGGGCCATCACCACGCTGCGGGTGCGGCCGTGGTTGCGCCGGGCCAGGGTGCGCCCGATCTCCACCAGGTCGGCGGCCCGGCCCTCGGGGCTGTCGAGCCAGTCGGCCAGGTCGGCGGCGGCCTTGCGGCGACGCGAGGCCAGGAAGCCGGAGACCACCAGCGGGACCACGGCGCCCTCGACCGCGCACGGGGCGAAGCCGGCGGCGGGATCGTCCTGCGCGGCCGGCTCGGCGGGCGCCGGCGTAGCGGCCTGCGCCGCCAGCACGGCCCGTTCGGCCTCGGTCAGGTAGTCCTCGTCGTCGTCGGCATCGGCGGGCAGGTCCGCGGACTCCGGCAGTGCGCCGCCGGCCTCGCCGGCACCGGCGGGCGCCTCGACGAGATCCTCGGGAAGGACCTCGCGGACCACGACATGCGCGTTGGTGCCGCCGAAACCGAACCCGGAGATGCCGGCCAGAGCGTGGCCGGAGTATCGCGGCCAGTCGCTGTTCTCGGTGTTCACCTTGAGGTTGGTGGCCTCGAACTGGATGTACGGGTTGGGTCCGGCGTAGTTGAGCGAGGCCGGGATCTGCCCGTGGGTCAGGGAGAGCACCACCTTGGCCAGCGCACCGGCTCCGGCCGCGGCCTCCATGTGGCCGTAGTTGGTCTTCGCCGAGCCCAGCAGCAGCGGGGCGTCGGGGGTGCGTCCGCGGCCCACGACGCGGCCGAGCGCATCGGCCTCGATCGGATCGCCCAGGACGGTGCCCGTGCCGTGCGCCTCCACGTAGTCCACGGTGCGCGGATCGACGGCGGCATCGGCATAGGCATCGCGCAGCACGCCGACCTGCGCCTCCGGGTTGGGGGCGAAGATGCCGTTGGACCGGCCGTCGGAGTTGACCGCCGAACCGGCCACCACGGCCAGCACCTGATCGCCGTCGCGGCGGGCGTCGGCGAGACGCTTGAGCACGAAGACACCGCCGCCCTCGGCGCGGATCATGCCGTCGGCGTCGGAGGAGAAGGCCTTGATCCGCCCGTCCGGCGCCTGCGCGCCGATCGAGTCGAAGCCCAGGGTCACCGCGGGGGTGACGATCATGTTGACGCCGCCGGCCAGCGCGACCTCGGATTCGCCGCTGCGCAGGCTGCGCACCGCCTGATGCACGGCCACAAGCGACGACGAGCATGCGGTGTCGAGCGCGACGGACGGACCGCGGAAGTCGTAGAAGTAGGAGACGCGGTTGGCGACGATGGAGGTCGAGGTACCGGTCAGCGCATAGGCCGCGGTCTCGGCGGCGCCCTCGCCAAGGCCCAGGGTGGCGAGCATCTGGTAGTCGTTCGTGGAGGTGCCCATGAAGACGCCGACGGGGCCGCCGCGCAGGTCGCTGGCCGGGATGTGCGCGTTCTCGAGCGCCTCCCAGGCCAGTTCGAGGGCCAGCCGCTGCTGCGGGTCGACCATCTCCACTTCACGCGGGCTCATCTGGAAGAAGTCGGCGTCGAAGCCGGTCACGTCGTCGAGGTAGCCGCCGTGGACGTTGCCCTCGGCGATGCGCTCGGCGATCCGCGGATCGGAGGTGAACTCCGTCCACCGGTCCGCAGGTAGATCGGTGATGCCGTCCACCCCGTCGATCAGCGCCTGCCAGGTGGATTCGGGGGTGTACCCGGCCTTGGGGAAACGGGTGGCGAGGCCGACGATGGCGATGTCGTCGTCGGCGGAGCGCTCCCGCTCCCAGAACCGGTCGGCGTCGGCGGCGAGCCCCTCGTCCGGATCGCCCTCGATGATGCGCTTGGCCAGCATGGCGATCGTCGGATGGTTGTAGGCGGCGGTGGCGGTGAGAATCACCCCGGTCCGGTCTTCGACGTCGGCGGCCAGCGCCACCGCGTCGCGCGACGCCAGCCCGAACTCCTCCATCGGCCGGTCGTCGGAGATCTGGTCCTCCGGCAGGCCGGTGGTGCGGCTCACCCAGGCCCGCAGCCAGTCGCGCAGCTCCTCGACGGTCAGTCCGCCGGCGGTCTCGCCGTCGCTGCCGGTGCCGGTGCCGGGGGCTTCGGTGTCGGGTGCGTCGGCCTCGGTGGCGCTGGTGCCGGGGGCGCCGGTGTCGGGGGTGTGGCCGATCGTGCCGTCGGCGTCGGCCGCGGGGACCTGCGCCTCGTTGTTCTCAGTGTCAGACATCGCTTACCAGCCTACTTATCGGCAGTGTTGTTCTTCGTGCGCTGTTGTTCTTCGTGCGCTGTTGTTCTTCGTGCGCTGCTGTTGTTGTTTGTACGCTCCGGCCCGGTATGTCCGCGGGGGTCATACCGGGCCGGAAGCGTGTGGCTTCAACTGTCGGTCCGCCGTCGGCTACTCGCCGGCGTCCGGGAAGGCGTTCTGCTTGTAGCCGCCGCGCAGCGTGCCGTCGATGTACGCGGTCCGGGTGGCCCGCCGCGCGATCTTGCCGCTGGAGGTGCGCGGAATGGAACCGGCCGGAACCAGCAGCAGATCCCGCACCATCACGCCGTGCCGGCCGGCGATGGCCGCCCGCACTGCGTCGGCGATCTCGGCCGGATCGGCCTTGCGGCCGGGGCCGCGCTCGGCGACGATCACCAGCTGCTCGGAGGCATCCTCGGGGTCGGGGCTGAGGCCGGAGAACCCCCCCTCGAAGACCGCGGCGGGCAGTTCGTTGGCCGGCACCGCGAAGGCCGCCACGAAGCCGGGGCGCAGGTTGCTGCTGGCCTCCTGGGCGCTGGCCTCGAGGTCCTGCGGGTAGTGGTTGCGGCCGTCGACGATCACCAGGTCCTTGACCCGGCCGGTGATGTAGAGCTCGCCCTCGTAGAAGACGCCGTAGTCGCCGGTGCGCATCCACTGGGCGTCCGGCGCCGTGCCGGCCGAGTGGCTGCCCTCCGGGAGCGGGTTGGTCAGGACGTTGTGGAAGGTGTCCTTGGTCTCGTCGTCCTTGTTCCAGTAGCCCTTGCCGATGTTGATGCCGTGCAGCCAGATCTCGCCGACCCGGCCGTCGGGCAGTTCGGTGGCGGTCTCGTGGTCGACGATCACGGCCCATTCGGACAGCGCGACCTGGCCGCAGGAGACCTGGGCGACCGCACCCTCGGTGTTCTCGTCGACCGGCACGAACTCGCCCTGGTTCAGCTTGTCCCGGTCGACGTAGTCGATCCGGGCGGCGTTGTCGCGCTGGGTGGCGGAGACGAACAGGGTGGCCTCGGCCATGCCGTAGCAGGGCTTGATCGCCTTGGGCGAGAGCCCGTACGGCTCGAAGGCCTCGTTGAACTTGCGCATCGACGAGACGGTCACCGGCTCGGAGCCGTTGATCAGGCCGATCACATTGGACAGGTCGAGCTCCTCGCCGGCCTGCGGCAGACCGCGGGCGGCGGCGTGCTCGTAGGCGAAGTTCGGGGCGGCGGCGTAGGTGGGGGCGTTGTCGTCGTCGGCGGCCAGTTCCCGGATCCAGCGTCCGGGGCGCCGCACGAAGGCGGCCGGGCTCATGATGGTGACGTAGCGGCCGCCGAGGGCGGGCAGGATCACCGTGAGCAGACCCATGTCGTGGAACATCGGCAGCCAGGTGACGCCGCGGGCGTTCCGGTCGATCTCGATGCAGTCGTAGATCTGCAGACAGTTCGCGGCCACCGCCTCGTAGGTGATCTCCACACCGGCCGGGATGCGGGTGGATCCGGAGGTGTACTGCAGATAGGCCACGGTGTCGCGGTTGTGATCGGTGCCGGCCACCGGCGGCACCCAGGAGCTGCCGACCGAGTCGGGAACGGCGTCGACGGCGATGACCCGCGGACGGTCTTTGGCGGGCCGGCCGGAGAAGAAGTCGCGGACGGCCTCGGCGGACTTGGTGGAGGTGAGGATGGCGGCCGGCTCGCAGTCGGCGAGAACCGCGGTGAGCCGGTCGGTGTGACCGGGCTCGTCCGGGCTGAACAGCGGTACGGCGATATTGCTGGCGTACAGCGAGGCGAAGAAGCCGATGACGTACTCGAGCGACTGCGGGGCCAGGATGGCCACGCGATCGCCGGGTTTGGTGATCTGCTGGAGGCGGGCGGCGACGGCCTTGAGCCGCTTGCCGAACTGCGCCCAGGTCAGGTCCAGTCGCTCGCCGTCGCGTTCACGGCTGTAGTCGATGAACCGGTAGGCCAGCGTGTCGGCCTGCTCCCGGACGTTCCGTTCGACGTAGTCGACGAGGGTCGCATCCTCGGTGATCGCGAGGTTGCCCGACTCGTCGAGGAATTCCTCGAACTCCGTTTTCAGCATTTACAAACTCCTGTCCCGCGCGCCGCGCGGGTTCTCATTCACACTCGTGGCGGCGGTCGCACTCGCCCCGTCGAAAGACCGGCCGCACCCTGTCCAATACCGGCAGACACTCTCCTCAACTGCCGGGCGCACAAAACCGTCGCTGATTCTACTACTCCCGCAGAAGCGGAATGACGGGCGCAAAGGCGTCCATCTGCGTCGGGAACACCCCGATGTAGCTCATGGTGGTGCGGCGGCGCACCTCGCGGATCTGCTCGGCGATCTCCTCGAAACTGCCGAAGGCCAGATACGGCGAGGACAGGATGTCCTCGACCGTCAGCTCCACGTCCTGAGCGATGTTCGGCGGATAGCCCTGGGCCAGCGCCTTGAGCGCCATGTCAGCGGTGGCCTCGCGGTCGTCGGTGACGACGATGGTCGCGATGGTCCAGTTCAGTTCGATCTGGTCGAAGCGGTCGCCGGCGGCCTCGCGGATCCGGTCCACCCGCTCGACGGTCTTCTCGATGGTCATGTCCGACAGCCGCAGTTTGCCCTCCTTGGTGGTGCCGGTGGCCACCGAGATGATGTCGGCGTGTTTGGCCGCCAGCGCCAGCATCTTCGGGCCACCGCCGCCGACGGCGATCGGCGGCCGAGGGCCCTGACGCGGGCGGGGCGTGCCCTCGAGGCCGTTGATCTGATAGAACTCGCCGGCGAAGTCGAGGGTCTCGCCGCGCATCAGCCGGTCGAGGATGGTCAGCGCCTCGTCGAGCCGGCGGATCCGCTCGCCGGGGGTGCCGAACTCGAGTCCGGCCTTGTCGAACTCCTCCTTCATCCAGCCCGAGCCGATGCCCAGTTCGAGCCGGCCCTTGGAGAGCACGTCGATGGTGGTGGCCTCCTTGGCCAGGATGGCCGGATGCCGGAAACCGTTCGCGAGCACCGAAGTGGCCAGCCGGATACGGCTGGTGGCCTGCGACAGTGCGCCGAGCGCCGCCAGCGGGCCCACCTGGTTGCCGAGGTGGTCGGGCACCGCGAAGGTGTCATAGCCGTACTCTTCGGCGGTCTGGGCCAGTGCGACGAATTTGCGGGCTCCGCCCTCGTCCTTGTTGCCCTCGCCGCCGGCACCGAAACGGAACTTCCGCAGACCTTCGGCGGTGTGGGTGGCCGACGCTGCCGGCCCCGCGTCGGGGCTCTGAGGTGGGGTCACGGACTGCACTCCTTGCACTGTCGTACACATGGTGGACAGCAGGCTGCCCGTGTATGTCACGAAAAGGTTAACGCAGCAGGTGAGCCGAGCTCAAAAGACCCGCGGAGCCGGTCGGCACGGATCTGGAAGGCCGTGCCGTCAGCTGTGTGCCGGATGCGGGGCGTTCTCGATCAGATCCGCCGCCCAGCCGTACATCCACTCGGTGGCGCTGGCGCCGTTGCGGCTCCAGTACTTGGTGGTGGCGTACATCGCGTGGACCGGATTGTTGATCGCCCCGAGCAGCTCGCTCACCGCGGTGAGCGGATTGTTCACCGTCGGCGCCCGGCAGATGAGGTCGCCGCCGGCGCAGATCGAATAGGTGCGGTCCTCGAGTTCACCGAAGCCGCCCGTCCGCGAACCGGTCATCGTGATGCCGCCGACCAGCGAGCCGATTCCGCCGAGCGAGATCTCCGCGCCGACCCCGGCGGGGCTGCCCAGATCGTGCTGCTCGCCGGAACGGCGGCGGCCGTCGGCGATCAGGCCCACGCCGAGCACCAGATCCTGGTCCTGGGCCGAGAGCGGGCCGCGGCCGTTGCCGATGTCGCTGGCCAGATCGCCCACGATCACCGCGCCCTGGGAGAAGCCCATCAGCACGTAGGTCGTCAGCGGGCAGTGCTCATTGGTCTTGCGGACCTTGGCCCGGGCGCGTTTGAGGCCCTGCGCACGGGAGTCGTCGTAGGTGCGCTGCCGATCGGTGAGCACGGTCGGGTTCCGGAACTGCGCCACGTAGGGCACCGTGTAGACCTCCGCCCGGGAGCGGTCGAAGCGTTGCTGCAGCTCCGAGGTGACCCGAAGCATCAGCGACTTGCGGTTGGCGGTCGGGTTGTACGGATCGTCGGACGCCTTGGACTCCCAGGTGCCCGGCACCGACAGCACCAGCACGTCCGGGCAGTCGGCCGGCTGCGCCTGCGGACGCTCGGTGGACGGCGAGGTGCTGCCGCCGCCCGGCCCGGGCGACGGCGACTTGGGCGGCGACGGCAGCAGCACGATCACCAGAATGATCACCAGGACCAGCGCGATCAGCGACAGGAGCCCCAGGAACAGGGCGATCTTGACTCGGCGGCTCACCAGCTCAGCAGAGTTTCTGGTCGGCCGTGGCGATCAGCTTGTCCGCCTTGGCGTTGGCCTGGTCCTCATTGTCGGTCATTGGGCCGATACCGGCGCGGACGGTGACCTTGATCAGCATCGGATCCACCTTCTTGGCCTGCGCATCGCAGACGTAGTGCCCCATGCTCAGCGACACCGAGCCGTCGTCGTCGCCCATGAAGGCCACCTTCTGCTGCTTGAGCGCGGCGAGGTAGGCCTGCTCCTTGTCGGTCAGCTGCGCCGCGCCCCCACCGCCGCCGCCCGGAAAGTTGCCCGGGACCTTGGTGCTCGAGTCCGGTTTGGTGGCCGGCAGCGTGCTGGTGGCCTTGGACGCGGCCTCCTCGGCCTGGCTGGACGCCTCGGCGGCCGCCGACGAGGACGAGGAGTCCTCCGAGGACATCTGCCGGGTGGTGACGTCCTGGGTCAGCGGCGCGGTGGCCGTCGACGAGTCGCCGCAGGCGGCGACGGCGACCACGCCGACCAGCGCGAAGCCGACCGTCAGCGCGGCACGAAAGAGCTTGCTCATGGCTTCGAGGCTACCTGCCCGCCGCGGCGATCCCGCGTCGGCAAGGGTCTTCACCTGCGTAAACACGGCAGATCCTCAGATGACTCTCAGCGATGGGCCGCTATTTGGCCTCCACCCGGGCACCGCCGGTCGGCGTCCAGGTGATCTTGCCGCGCTCGAAGGTGTTGAACTTGACCTTGCCGTCCTTGGTGGTCTTCTCGTCGCTGGTCGGCAGGCCGAGCTTTCCGAAGGCCGGCACATAGGCGCCGCCGATCGCCCCGCCGACCACCTTGGGGCCGTCGGGTCCGGTGAAGATGCGACCGTCGCGGAAGTCCTGCGCCTGCCCGCCGGGCACGGCGTACTGGCCGGTGAGGCAGCCGCCGAGCCTGCGGACCTGCGGGGCCTTGGCGAAGGCCTTGCCCACCTTGCAGGCCACCTTGTCGCCCGAGAGGCCCAGGGCGCTGGCCGCCTGCGGCCAGGCCTGCTGCATCTCGAACTCCCAGTACGGCCAGGTGTGGGTACCCGAGGGCCGGTAGACGGCCTGCGCCGGGATCCCCTCCTTGGCCAGCTTGGCCGCGAACTGCTGGCTGGTGGTCCGGGAGATCACCTCCAGGCCGACGCCGGAGTAGTTGGTGGCGAGCATCGGGATGTCGCTGGGCTTGTCGTGCGGGCCCACCATGCCGTTGCCGGAGGAGATGTACAGACTGGTGCCGCGGAGCTTGTCGGCCAGCAGGTACGGGTCGTGCTCCTTCCAGGCCGGATCGCTGGGCGGACCGAACATCTTCATCGAGTCGTAGCCGCCGCCGTCGCGCAGCGCGAACTGGACCGCCTGCGGCATGCCGTACGAGGACATCTGCAGGATGCCCGAGTAGGAGGCGGCGAACTTGTAGAAGCCCGGGTTGCGCGAGGCCAGCATCATCGCCGCCGAGCCGCCCATGGACAGCCCCTGCACACCGCGCACGTCGGTCGAGCGCCAGTCGCCCTCGAGGACCGGCGGCAGCTCCTTGGTCAGGAACGTCTCCCACTTGTAGTTCTTACCGTTGTCCGGTTCTTTCCAGTCGGTGTAGAAGCTGGACTCGCCGCCCACCGGCAGCACCACGTTGACGTTCTTGTCCTGGTAGAACTTCTCGATCCCGGTGTTGAGGATCCAGCCGCTCTGATCGTCCTGCGCGCGCAGCCCGTCGAGGGTGAGCAGCTGCGGGAACTTCTCCTGCGGCTTGGCGAACCAGTCGCGGGCCAGCAGCAGCTGCACCTGGATCTCGGTGTTCATCGCCGGCGAGTACACCCACAGCGCCACGCGGTGGCTCGAGTACCAGAAGGTCTTGGTGACCCGGCCGGGGGTGGCCCGTGCGGCGGGCTTCTCGGCGGTCTTGCTGCGCTTGGGCGCGTTCTTGGTCTTCTTGGGCGCCGACTTCTGCGTGGTGGCGCCGGGCTTGGGCGCCGGATCGGCGTAGGCGGCCGGCACGGTCGCCGGAATCACCAGCGCCGCCGAGACCGCGACGGCCGTGATCGATCGTTGCGCCGCCCGCGCCCGGGCGCTGCGGCCCATGGTCGTCCTCACCGTCACCTGATTGCTCCTTCACCTGCGTCCCCGACGGGTTCCTGCACGCCCACGCATAGACGAAACGGGACGCTCCACGTGTGTTCTTACACGCGGAGCGTCCCGATGTCCGCACGCCACGCTGTGGCGCATGTGAATTGTGTGACTAATGTTTCATAGCCGCCGGCCGCCTCCTAGCGGAAGAAGCCACGAGCCTTGGCGTTCCAGACCATGTCCTGCCAGTAGCCCCAGGCGTGGGTGCCGTTGGCGTAGAAGGTCATCGGATGCAGACCCTGCGCGATCGCACCCACCTCGAACGCCTTGGCCTGGGTGAAGGCCAGCAGCTCCAGGGGCGTGCCCTTGAACAGGTCGTCGATCACGTTGGCCGGGTTGTTGTGCTTGCCGAACAGGCCGTTGCCCGAGCCGATGTAGAGCTTGAGGCCGTGCATCCGGTTGATGTTCATGAACGGATCGTTCTGCGTCCAGCGCGGGCTCCACGGCGGACCCCACATGGAGTCGACGTTCCACGGCTGCGGCGCCACGTCGAGCATGGCCAGGCGCAGCGCGGTGCGCATACCGGGAGCCGAGAGGAAGTTGTAGCCCGAGAGCGAGCCCGCGGCGTAGTACTTGCTGCGGTTGTGGGCCGCCGAGACGAGGGCCGCGTTACCGCCGGAGGAGATACCCATGATGGCGAACTTGCCGCCCTTGGTGGCGAAGTGGCGGCCGCGGTCGCCGGAGCGGAGCTTGGAGATCAGCTTCTGGTTGATCACACAGTCCCACATGTAGCGCTTCTTCTGGCCGTTGAAGTTCGACGGCGCATCCCAGTTGGTGTAGAAGCTGGCCGGTCCGCCGACCGGCATGACCACGTTCACGCCGCTGTTGGCCATCCGCGAGACGTTGGTGTTGATCTCCCAGCCGCTGCGGTCGTACTGGGCGCGCATACCGTCGAGCATCACCACGGTGCGGGTGTTGCCGCTGCGGTGCCAGTAGTTCACCTTCACCATGCCGGGCGTCATCGGCTTGTTGCCGAAGGCGCCGTTGGTGGGCATGCCGCAGGCGTTGATCCACATCGTGTACCGGGTGGCCGCTTCGGCGCCGCCGGTGCCCACCGCAGTGCTGACCAGTCCCATCACCGTCAGCACAGCCACCAGTGCGGCAACGGCCCGCCTCCCGGTACGCGAGGTGCGTGTACTTGCGCGCATCGACTGTTCACTCTCCTGAAGATTCTCGTCTCGGCGTGGCGGGAGACTCTCCCGCAACACCACCCTCTTTGATGTCACTCAGTGTCATCAGACAACACATGTCACAACCAGCTCCCGTGGAAGCGTAGCCGAGACCACCCCGGCACCTGTCACAGTGTGAGCGTCGTCACAGTGTCGTTGCTGGCATTTTTCGATTTTCCAGTTTTCAATCCCGGTCCGGGCTGATCACCGTCGCCCCTGTATCGAGGACTTCGCGCAGGACGTTACCGTTCCGAGACAAACGACACCAAACCCGTACCACCCGATCCCCCCGGTCGGCCGACACCCCCGATGCCGGCCGCTGCCGCGCCGGTCAGCGCTCGCCGCGCACCACCGGCGGCGTCAGTCCGCAGCGCGCGAGCTCGTACTCCGGGATGCGGGCGATCCGGTAGCTGTTGAACTCGGCCGAGCGCCGCAGGTTGCTCTTGAACCGGGCGAACGACCAGGTGTCCTTGTACGACTCGAACCGGTCCTGGGTCTGCGGGCAGGTCAGGGCGACGTAGGCCTCTCTGACCGTGTAGCCGTCGAGGTAGCCGGGCAGGCCCCGGCCGCCGACCACCCCGCCGGATTCGGCGACCACCCATTCGGTGGGCAGGTTCTTGTCGTGACCGATCCGGCCGTCCACCAGACGCTCGGTGTGCGCGGCGAGCGGATAGGCCAGGCCCATCTGGTCCACCACCCGCACGTCGAGCGGGGCGTTCATACTCGTCATGCCCAGATTCAGGAAGTACACGGTGGTCTTCCGGTCCTTCTGCCCGCGCGTGCCCAGTTCGGCCACATACCACTCGTCGTAGTTGCCCGACGGCAGGATGATGCCGCCGCTCTCGCGCAACTCGTCGATCTTGGCCACCATCGCGCGCATCCGCGGATAGTCGAGATAGTCCTCGGCGGTGACCGGGTTCTCGTTGGCCATGTTCGCCACGTAGAAGCGCCGCTCGTCGACGATGCCGTTGCGGCCGATGTCCATCGGCGACGCGGACAGCACGTTCGACGAGGCGACCGCACCCCACCACGCGGTGCCCGCGACGGCCAGCACCGTGAGCACCCCGGCCACCAGCTGACGCCGGCCGAAGGCGCTGCGGGCGTGGGCGGGCAGCGTGGCCGGCACCACCATCACCGGCAGCAGCAGGATGAACAGCGGGGCCAGCAGCACCCGGCCGTGCATGAAGTCGCCGCCCTGCCGGATCCAGTACAGCGTCAGCAGCACACCGGCCAGCAGCGTCACGACGACCACGGTGGACCGCTGCTGCAGCCGGGAGCTGAAGTCCTTCCACCGGGTCACCAGCGGCCGGTCCACGTCGTCGAGCACATCGTCGATCACGTCCGCGGCGTCATCGGCCGACGGATCATGCGGGTCGATCTCCTCCGGGGTGGCCCCGGGCGGGCGGCTCAGCGCCAGTGCGATGCCCACCACGATCGCCAGGATCACCGGCAGCAGCAGCGTGTACGGCCCGAACAGATTGGTCAGGTAGGTCCAGCCCTGGCTCCACTTGGAACCGCTGGCGTCCTTGGCGATGGCCGGATTGGGCACCAGCACCGCGTAGTAGCCCATCCGGAAGATCTGATAGCCCACCGGCACCACCGCCGCGGTGACCACCAGCGCCAGCCGCATCCACCAGCCGACCGGGGCCAGGAAGAGCACCAGGAGCACCAGCCCGCCGAAGATCGTGATCTCCGGACGGATCAGCGGCGCCAGCCCGGCCACGAAGCCCAGTGCGAGGAAAGCCGACCGGGCCCGCCAGTCGGTGCGGCCGGGTTCTCGCCTGGCCCAGGCCAGGAACAGGCACCAGAGTCCGGCGATCCAGAAGATCACCAGCCCGTTCTCCAGGCCGCTGGTGGCGAAGTCGCGGGCCGGCGGCAGAGCGATGTAGATGACCGCACCCAGCGGCAGCAGCAGCGTGATCCCGCCGCCGATGTTGCGCCAGCCGCCGTAGAGCCGCGCGGTGCCGTACATGGCCAGCGGAATCGCCGCCACCGACAGCACCAGCGCCACCCACAGCGCCACGTATTCGAGCTGTCCGCCGGTCACCCACGCCCAGAACCAGAGCAGGTAGGTCCAGGCGGTGGAGGTATTGGCCTCCACCCGCTCGCCGGCGTTGAAGACCGGGCCGTTCCCGGCCAGCAGATTGCGCAGGGTACGCAGCACGATCAGCCCGTCGTCGGCGATCCAGCGCCGCTGCCACGCACCGATGGCGAAGAAGACCGAGACGGTGATCGCGCTGATCGCCCAGCTGACCGCCGGCACCCAGCGGCGCGGTCCGCCGGTCGCCCCGGCCCGATGCCCGGCGCCGTCCGGCGACGTTGCACCGGAGCCCGGGTCCGGCTCGCCGGCGGTGCCGTCGGCGAGGCCCTGCGGATGCTCGGAGGCGTCGTCGGCCGCCCCGCGGGCGGCGTGCCGGCCGGAGCGCGGCTGCGCAGAGTCCCCGGCGCCGGAGTCGGCGCCGGGGTCCTCGGTGAACAGATGATCAGCCATAGACGGCGATACCGACCAGGATCAGCCAGGCCAGGGCGAGGAACTGCAGGACACGGTCGCCCAGGGCGATCTCCTCCGGCTCGCCGGCGTTGGCGCCGTCGACGTCCACCGCATAGCGCAGGATCGCGATGGTGAACGGGACCACCGAGAGGGCGTAGAAGACGTTGTCGTCGTGCATCGCCGGGTCGCCCTGGGTGTCGAACGCCCACAGGCCGTAGCAGAGCACCACCGCGGTGGCCGCCAGGGTCCACACGAACCGCAGGTAGGTGGGCGTGTAGTACTCCAGCGACTTGCGGATCTTGGCGCCGGTCGAGGTGGCCAGCTGCAGTTCGGCGTAGCGCTTGCCGGCCGCCATGAACAGCGAACCGAAGGCCATCACCAGCAGGAACCACTTGGACAGCACGATGTCGGCGGCCACACCACCGGCGATCGCCCGGAGCAGAAAGCCCGAGGAGACGATGCAGATGTCGAGCACCGCCTGGTGTTTGAGACCGAAGCAGTAGGCCAGCTGGATCGCCAGGTAGATGCCGATCACCAGCGCCAGCTGCCAGTTGGCGATGAACGAGAGCCCCACCGCGGCGGCCATCAGGATCACGGCCAGCACATAGGCCAGGCTCTGCGGCACCACGCCGGCCGCGATCGGCCGGAAACGCTTGGTGGGATGCGCCCGGTCGGCCTCCACGTCGAGCGCGTCGTTGATCAGATAGATCGACGATGCGGCCAGACAGAAGACCACGAAGGCGATGCCGACCATGCCCATCTTGTGGCCGTCGGTGAGGGTGTCGGTGCTGCCTGCCACCACGGGAGCGGCCAGCACCAGTACGTTCTTCACCCACTGGCGCGGACGGACGGCCTTGATCAGACCGGTCACCAGGTTCTTGGGCGGGCCGGCGGCGTCGTCGATCGGCTCCTCGCTCATCTGGGCTTCCTCACTCATTCGATGCGGACGGCGCAGGCCGCCCGGGGTGGATCTTGTCGGTGTAGATCTGGTCTGCGGCCACCAGTGCGGCAGCGCTCGCAGCCCCGATCAACGCCCCCGCCGCTACATCGGAAGGGTAATGGACGCCCAGCACCAGCCGGGACACCAGCATCGGTGGAACCAGAACCGCGGGCAGCGCCGCGGGCGGCAGACCCGCCGCCCGGCCCAGCAGCAGCGCCGCCGCCGTGGTCGAGGTGGCGTGGCTCGACGGGAAGCTCAGCTTGGACGGCGTGCCCACACCCACCCGGATCGCCGGATGGTCCGGACGGCGGCGGCGCACCACCCGCTTGATCACCACCGAGGCGGCGTGCGCCCCGAAGGCGCCGATGCCGGCCTCGACGTACCGGCGGCGGGCATCGTCGTCGCCGCGGCGGGCGGCGAGCACGGCCCCGGCCGCGGCCAGCCCCAGCCAGCCGAGCGAATGCTCACCGAAGTGCGAGAGTCCGCGGGCGCCCGCGAGGACGCCCGGCCGGTCGGCCAGCGCCGACTGGATCGCGACCAGTGCGGCGGCTTCCCCGGTCGGGGCGGCCGCCGGGAGGTCAGTCGATTCCGAAGACATGCGCCCAGCTCTCCTTGCTCACCAGTTCCTCGTGTGCGTCGCGATACTGCCCGCGCATCTCGTCGAACCGCTCCCGCAGCTGACGCTGCAGCCGGATCGATTCCTTGCCCAGTGCGATCATCTTCTCCCGATCGCGCTGCCGATAGACCACGCCACGCCCGTCGGCGGTGGTGACGGTGACGCCGTCGACCCGGCCGAGCGAGTACCAGCGCGCCTCGACCGGCGGATAGTTGGCCTGCGGCACCTCGTGATGCCGGGGGTCGGCGGGCCGCAGATTGTTGCGCACGGCCGCGGCCAGCGCCTTGACCTTGCCCAGCGTGCCGCGCGGCTCGTTCACGCCCAGCGCGGTGGCCTCACCGGTGGTACGCGGCAGTTCGGTGGCCGACGGCAGCACCACGGCGTCCGGGTACTCCTTGCGGATGCCGGCGACCTTGCCCAGTGCGGTCGGCAGGATCTCCCGGATGTGGTGCGGTCCGGCCAGGAAGTCCCGCATGGCCTCGTTCTGGATGGCCACCGTCGAGTACTCCAGGCACAGCAGGTGCTTGGCCGTCGCCTTGGTCATCGAGGTGAGGATGCCGTCGATCGGCCCGTCGGTGTGCAGCGAGGCCACCACCAGCCGGTTGCGCAGGTGGAAGTACGCCTGCCAGTCGATGGCATCGTCTTTGTCGCTCCAGGCCATGTGCCAGATGGCGATGCCGGGCACGGTGACCGTCGGATAGCCCGCCTTGCCGGCGCGCAGGGCGAACTCCCAGTCGTCCCACTTGATGAACAGCGGCATCGGCAGTCCGATGGTCTGCGCGCATTCCCGCGGGATCATGCACATCCACCAGCCGTTGCCCTCGACGTCGATGCGCCGGTGCAGGTTCTTGGAGTGCTCGCGGTCGCTGAGCGGGTACTTGGCGAAGTTGTGGTCGTACTCGACGAAGGGCGCCGCGGTCCACATGAACTTGTGCCGGTCGATCACCTCGCCCATGCAGTGCAGATGGCTGCGGTCCTGCAGGTTGAGCATCTGGCCGCCGACCAGCATCGGGGTCTTGGCGAACCGGGACATGGCCAGCGCCCGCAGGATCGAGTCGGGCTCGATCATGATGTCGTCGTCCATGTACAGGATGTACGGGCTGTCGGTGAGCCGCAGCGCCTCGTACATGATGCGCGAGTAGCCGCCGGAACCGCCGAGGTTGCCCTGGTCGAAGATGCGCAGCCGGTCGCCGAGGGCGGCGGCCGCCTCGGCGTAACCGGCCTCGTCGACCACCTTCCGGGTGCCCTGGTCGGGCATCAGCACCGCGTCGACGACGGCGTCGACCAGCGGATCGGAGGTGAGCGCGGACAGCGCGGCGACGGCATCGGCCGGCCGGTTGAAGGTGGGGATGCCCACCGTCACATTCGGCGAGCCGTGCTCCGGCTCGACGGTGGCGTACCAGCCGGCGGCAGTGATCTCGGTGGCGGCGTCGGTGGTCACGTCGAACCAGATCCAGCCGCCGTCCTCGAACGGGCCCAGATCGGTCTGGAACTCGAAGACGCCGCGACCGTCGTCGCCGACGGAGACCAGATCGCCGCCGATCGCGATGCGCGAGCCGTCGATCTTGGAGCGGTACAGGTCCACCCGGGCCGGGGCGGTGCCGGCGGCGCCGCTGATCTCCACCCGCAGCACCACCGTGTCGAGCACAGTCCAGCGCCGCCAGTAGGCGGCGGCGAAGGCGTTGAAGTATGTGCAGAAGCTCACCTGCGACTCGTCGCCGAGGTGCACTCCGGTGCGGCCGAGGGCATGCGCTCGCGACTCGTTGCGGTCGTCCTCCACCAGGTACAGCGACCGCACGTCGAGCGGTTCACCGGCCCGCGGGAAGATGACGCGCTGCAGCAGCGAGACCGCTGCACTGTCCGGGCGGTTGCCGTCGGGGTTACTCATCTACTCCGCTCCCGACGCCAGCGGCGCACCGTCTCGCAGGTGCGGCGCCAGCGTGTTGTCGAACATGGTCAGGGCACTGGCGATCGCCATGTGCATGTCGAGGTACTGGTAGGTGCCCAGGCGGCCGCCGAAGAGCACCTTGCGCTCGGCGGTCTCGGCCTTGGCCAGCTCCCGGTAGGCCGCGAGCATGGCGCGATCGTCCGGGGTGTTGATCGGGTAGTACGGCTCGTCGTCGTCGCCGGCGAAGCGGCCGTACTCGCGCATGATGACCGTCTTGTCCGACGGGTACCCGGTGCGCTCGGGGTGGAAGTGCCGGAACTCGTGGATCCGCGTGTACGGGACGTCGGCGTCGTTGTAGTTCATCACCGGGGTGCCCTGGAAGTCGCCGGTGGGCAGCACCTCGGTCTCGAAGTCGAGGGTGCGCCAGCCCAGCCGGCCCGCCTGATAGTCGAAGTAGCGGTCCAGGGGCCCGGTGTAGACCACCGGGGCGTCCGGACTGGCCGCCCGCAGGTCGTCGCGCACATCGAACCAGTCGGTGTTCAGCCGCACCTCGATGCGCTCGTCGGCCGCCATGTTCTCGAGCCACGCGGTGTACCCCTCGACGGGCAGTCCCTCGTGGGTGTCGTTGAAGTACCGGTTGTCGAAGGTGTAGCGCACCGGCAGCCGGGTGATGTTGGACGCCGGCAGGTTGGTGGGGTCGGTCTCCCACTGCTTGGCGGTGTAGTGCTTGATGAAGGCCTCGTAGAGCGGGCGGCCCACCAGGCTGATCGCCTTCTCCTCGAAGTTGCGGGCCTGGTCGGTGTCGATCTCGCTGGCCTGCTCCGCGATCAGTGCGCGCGCCTCGTCCGGGCTGAAGTACCGGCCGAAGAACTGGCTGACCAGGCCCAATCCCATCGGGAACTGGTAGGCCTGGCCGTCGTGCATGGCGAAGACGCGGTGCTGATAGCCGGTGAAGTCGGTGAACTGGTTGACGTACTCCCACACGCGCTCGTTGGAAGTGTGGAACAGGTGGGCCCCGTACTTGTGGATCTCGATGCCGGTCTCGGGTTCGGCCTCGGAATAGGCGTTGCCGCCGAGATGACTGCGCCGTTCGACGACGAGCACCCGCTTGCCCAGCCGGCTCGCGGCCTGCTCGGCCACTGTCAGCCCGAAGAAACCGGAGCCGACGACGATCAGATCGACGGCGCCGGGCGCCTGCGTTCCGGCCGCACTACTACTGGCACTGTTATCGGTCACGGTTGTCGAGGGTATCGGACCAAAGCTGAGGGTTTGACAAGGCTGGCGGCGGTCGGCCCGATCCGAGAGGCCGATCACGGCGCGCGGCGGGCGCCGGCGCCGTGATCGGTGGAACGGGTCAGCGTCCGGCGTCGGCGCGCGGGAAGCCCAGCGCGGCCACGCCACCGCGGTCGAGGAAGTCGGTCAGCGCGTCGCCGAGCAGGACGTGGGCTCCGGTGGCCGGGCTGAAGTAGATCATCCCGTTCTCGATGATCTGGGCCAGTCCGGGCAGGCCCTTGCCGTCGAGCAGCAGTTCCGGGGCGGCCACCGTGCCGGTGGAGCCCTGACTGTTGTCGCTGACCACCGGGGTGGCGTGGACCCGGGTCTGCTTGGCGGCCAGCGCCCGCGTACCGATATCGATCAGCTGCTCGATCATCGGCGTGATCTGCCCGGTGTAGGTGGACAGCTCCGACAGCCCCAGCGAGCTCAGATCCGGGGCCGACCCGCTGAGCAGCGCGGTGAGCGGGCTGAGATCGAGCAGGTCCGACAGTCCGCCCGCCCCCGGGACGTTCGGTCCCACCTGTGGTTTGACGATTTTGGGCATGCTTTTCTGGCCTTTGACCGAGAACCAGTCGGACTTCAGTCCGAGTTTGGTGCGGGCCTGGTCGCCGGTGGCCTCGGCGGTGCCTCCGGAGCCCACCGCCCGGACCTTGACCACCCGGCCGGAGCCCTCGCCGAGACCGTTGGCCTCGATCACCTCGAAGGAGCGCAGGGCGCCGACGCCGAAGGCGGAGCCGATCGCGGAGGTGGCCGCCGATGTGGCGGCCGCCGTAGAAGGGCCGCCAGCAGCTGCGGCCACTGAGCTAGAGCGGGTTGGTGAGGACCTGCGTCTGGGAGTCGCGGAGCGTCTAGCCGAGGCGGAAGCCGCAGCCGCGGGACGCGAGGAAGCTCCACTAGCTCCGGTTGCCAGAGCCGCTCCC
>NZ_JBJURU010000004.1:161091-167751 GCF_046098115.1 Gordonia sp. VNK21
TGACCGAGAACCAGTCGGACTTCCGTCCGAGTTTGGTGCGGGCCTGGTCGCCGGTGGCCTCGGCGGTGCCTCCGGAGCCCACCGCCCGGACCTTGACCACCCGGCCGGAGCCCTCGCCGAGACCGTTGGCCTCGATCACCTCGAAGGAGCGCAGGGCGCCGACGCCGAAGGCGGAGCCGATCTGCGAGGCGCTGAGGGTCTGCGTCCAGGAGTGGTTGGGCGAGATCGAGTCACCGGCGTCGACGACCGCCGGGAAGATGCCGCCGGCGGTGTAGCCGCCGGTGGAGGCGGAGAACTCGGTGAGCGCCGGCTTGCCGTTCAGCATCCGGACCTGGCCGGCGGTCGCGTCGGCGGCCCGGTTGGTGCGCGGGTCCTCGCCGCTGGCGCCGTGGTACATCTGCGACTGTTGCGTGTTGTCGATCTTGCGGCCGGAGGCCAGACCGGCGAGCACGTAGGAGCGCGCGGCCACCGCCTGCGCCTTGAGCGCCTCCAAGCCGCCGCTGTCGGCCCAGCCGGGCATGGACTCCTTGGGGATGACGCCCTTGACGTAGTCGTCGACGTGCAGTTTGTTCACCACGCCGTCGCCGTTCAGGCCCAGCGATCCGCGGTACTTGTCGCCGCCGGAGCAGAAGGTGAGCAGTTCGTTGGCGGGCCGGTTGGTGCCGGCGTTGATCGGGTCGACGAAGGCGGCCTGGACCGTCTTGACCACAGCGCCGCCGCAGCCGGCGGTGATGGTGGCGGTTCCCCCGGACAGGGTCACGGCCTGTCCGGGGGCCACAGTTTGCCCAGCTACCTTGGCACCGGCCTCCGCGCGAACACTCACAGAGTTCTTCTCGCTGAGCGAGACGGTGATCTCGGGGTTGCTCGCCTTCCCCGCGGTGGTGTTGCCGTAGTAGTGACGCAAAATCTTGTCGGCGCTCCAGCCCTGCTTGGCATAGCCGTAGGCGCCCCACTGTCCCAGGCCGCGGCCGTGGCCGTGGCCGTGCCCGAGGAGGGTGTAGGACTCGCCGGCGGTCAGGGAGACCCCGTCGCCGTCGAGCCACTGTGCGCCGCCGGCCACCAGGCCACCCGCCACCAGGACGGGTGCCAGCCCGAGGGCGGCGAACGTGACGGTCCGCTTCTTTGCTCGGTTGGGTCGAACTCTGGGCACTGCACTACCTCATTCGCGCGGGACCACCGCTGCAGCTTGTGGCCCGTGTGATTAGTGGGACTCATGTGACAGTAGTGACTGAAGTGGGTGCAGGACAAGCCGGGCCGGTCACAACCGGGTCACGCTTTCGGTGACGGTGCGACCGGCCGCAGGCCGTGAAGGGGATGAACCGTGAGGTCAGAACCAGCGTTCGAGGACCTGCGCCAGACCGTCCTCGACGTTCGGCGGCGCCACCAGGTCGGCGGCGGCCAGGGCGGCCGGGTCGCCGTGGCCCATGGCCACGCCGAGACCGGCCCAGCGCAGCATCTCGATGTCGTTGGGCATGTCCCCGAAGGCGATCGGCGCCCGGCCGTCGACATCGGTGTGTGCGGTGAGCCAGGCCAGACCGGAGGCCTTATGCACCCGGGGCACCGAGAACTCGATCAGTCCGGTGTCGATGGAGAAGGTGAGCTCGGCCAGGTCGCCGACCCGCGGCGCCAGCCGCTCGGCCATCTCCCTCGAGCTCATCCCGGGCAGCCGGGCCAGCATCTTCACGGCGGGGGCCGCGAAGATGTGCTCGTCGTCCACCTCGAGATGGTCGGGGTTGAGCCAGGCGTGCTGGTAGCCGTTGGTGGCGACGAAGGGCGCGGTGGCCGCATCGTTCGCATCGCCGCCGGCGATCGCGCCCGCCCGTTCGGCGGCCAGGCCCGCGCCCGGCAGCACCTCGGCGACGACGGCCGCGAGCCGGCGCAGGACCTCCTGGTCGAGCGCCTCGACATGCAGCAGCCGGTCGGCGAGCACGTCGTAGACGATGGCTCCGTTGGCGCAGACCGCATAGCGGACCCGGACCGGCGTGCCGGCGAGCTGTTCGGTGATCGGCGGGATCCAGCGCGGCGGACGGCCGGTGGCCAGAACCAGTTCCACGCCCCGCTCGGCGGCCCCGGCCAGAACCGCGCGGGTGCGCGGGGTGATCTCCTCGCCGTCGAGCAGGGTGCCGTCCACATCCGAGGCGATCATGCTCGGCGGGCCCCACGGATCGTGCGGGGACGCCTCCGGTGCGCTCACCGGCGCCGGGTCCATTCGCATCCGGTTCCGGTGCGGACTGCGCCCTTGCCCGGCCCGCGGCGGGCCGCCTTTTCTGCACGCCGCCGGGCCTTCTCGGCCGCCTCGGCGTCTTCGATCACCAGTGCCGCCTCAGGGCTCGGGGCGCTGCCGCCCAGCCGGCGCGGCAGCCAGTCGGCGCCGGCCGGCGCGTCCGGGTAGCCGTCCTGCACTCGGTGCAGCAGCTGCTCCATCACCGTCCGCAGCTCCCCGGTGGCCGCGGCCACGTCCACCCCGCGCGGATAGCGCTGCGGCGGGCCGAACCGGACGTCGATCGGGATGCGCGCGCGGCCCATCCGTCGGCGGGCGCCCTTGGTCCACTGCCGTTGCGACCCCCACACGATGGCCGGTACCACCGGTACTCCGGCCTCCACGGCCATCCGGACCGCACCGGTCTTGAAGGCCTTCAGCTCGAAACTGCGGCTGAGGGTGGACTCGGGGTAGACGATCACCGCCTCGCCCTCCCGCAGCCGCTGCACGGCCACCCGGTAGGCGTCACCGCCGGCCGAGCGGTCCACCGGCACCGTCCGGGCGCGCCGGACGATCGCGCCGGCGACCGGCACGTCGTGCACCTCCGACTTGATCATGAAGCGCCCGCACCGGCCGGCCTCGTAGAGACCGAGCCCCACCGACATCCAGTCCAGGTAGCCGGTGTGGTTGACCGTCACCACCACACCGCCTTCCGCCGGAATGTTCTCCACGCCGAAGAATCTTCGGCGTACCCCCTGAACCGCCGAGATCGCCCGGGAGGTGACCACCAGGCCGGCGAAGAACCGATCTTCCATTACCCCTCGCTGTGTGTGTCCCCGGTCGTGTCTTCCCGGGCGGCCCGTCGCTGGGCCTTCTTGTCGGCGTCGGCCGCATCCATGGCGTTCGCCTCTTCCAGCGTGGGTGCACCGCCGCCGAATCGGGCCGGCACCCAGAACTCGCCGGGCGGGTAGTCGCCGTAGTCGCGCTGCACCTGATCGAGCTTGAGCCGCATGGCCTCGTGCAGCCGGGCGGTCAGCTCCTCGGGGGTGCCCTCGGGAGCGATCGGCTCGCCGACGGCCACCGCGATCTTGACGCGGGACCGGCCGAGGTTGCGGGGATGACCCTTGGTCCAGATCCGCTGCGCACCCCAGACCAGGGTGGGCAGCAGCGGTGCGCCCGATTCCAGCGCCATCCGCGCCGCACCGGATTTGAAGCCCTTCAGCTCGAAGCTGCGGCTGATGGTGGCCTCCGGATAGACGCCCACGAGTTCGCCGCTCTTGAGGTAGTCGACGGCATCCTGATAGCTCTGGGCGCCGTTGGCCCGGTCCACCGAGATGTGCTTGAGCGAACGCATGACGGGGCCGCCGACCTTGTTGTCGAAGACCTCCTTCTTGGCCATGAACCGCACATAGCGACGCTTGGGCCGGACCAGGTAGGCGGGGATGCCGGCGAAGGTGAAGTCCAGGTATCCGGTGTGGTTGAGCGCCACCACTCCCGGCCCCTCGACGGGCATGTTCTCGACACCGGAGATGTCGAATTTCAGCCCCTCGGCGAGCCAGAGCAGACGCGCGGCGCTGATCACCGAGTCGTATACGGGTTCCATGCCGGTGAGCTTAGTCGTGTCTTTGGTCCCGATGCGATCCTCCGGATGAGCATCGGCCCCGGCCACGGCGCTACGCTGAGGTGAACGGCCGGTGCACCCTCCCGGCCCAGTCCATCCGAAAGGCTCAGCCCCGTGCAGATCACCAGCATCGGACATGCCGGTTTCCACATTCAGACCGCTGCCGGTTCTATCCTCTGCGACCCGTGGGTCAATCCCGCGTACTTCTGCTCCTGGATCCCCTTCCCGGACAACTCCGAACTGGACTGGAAGGCGCTCGGCGACTGCGACTACCTCTACGTCTCGCACCTGCACCGCGACCACTACGACGAGCGCAATCTGATCGAGAACGTCAACAAGGATGCGACGGTGCTGCTGCCGGACTATCCGGTGCCGGACCTGCGGCGCGATCTCGAACGCCTGGGCTTCACCAAGTTCGTCGAGACGCACGACTCGGTCAAGCACACCGTCTCGGGGCCGAAGGGCGACCTGGAGGTCATGATCATCGCGCTGCGCGCCCCCGCCGACGGTCCGATCGGCGACTCCGGCCTGATCGTCTCCGACGGCCAGACGACCGTGTTCAACATGAACGACGCCCGGCCCATCGACCTGGACGTGGTGGGCCAGGAGTTCGGGCACGTGGACGTGCACCTGCTGCAGTACTCGGGCGCCATCTGGTATCCGATGGTCTACGACATCCCGCGCAAGTCGAAGGCGAACTTCGCCAAGCAGAAGCGCCAGCGCGGCATGGACCGGGCCCGCTCCTACATCGAGCAGGTCGGTGCCACCTGGGTGGTGCCGTCGGCGGGACCGCCGATGTTCCTCGACGACGATCTGTTCTCGCTCAACGACTTCAACACCGGCAGCGAGTCGGATCAGGCGTCGATCTTCCCCGATCAGGCCGAGTTCCTCGAGCAGATGAAGACGCACGGCACCGATGACGGGCAGCGGCACCGCGGCCTGATGATGGTGTCCGGTTCGTCGGCGGTGTTCAGCGGCTCGACGCTCGAGCAGATCGAGCACCCGTATCCGCCCGAGCAGGTCTTCGGCGAGAACAAGAAGGACTACCTGGAGCGGATGAAGGAGAAGTTCGCACCGGTCATCGCTGCGGACAAGGCCACCTGGGCGCCGGCCGACGGCGAGCCGCTGCTGCCGCAGCTCAAGGCGCTGTTCGAGCCGATCATGGCGCAGTCGGATCTGATCTGCGACGGCATCGGCTATCCGGTGGGCCTGGTGGTGGGCGACGAGACCTTCGTGCTGGACTTCCCGCAGCGGATCGTCCGGATGCGCGAGGACGGCGACGGCAAGTACCGCTACGGCTTCCGGATCGCCCCGGAGCTGGTGCGCACGGTGCTGCGCGACGACGAGCCGGACTGGGTGAACACGATCTTCCTCTCGACCCGGTTCACCACCTGGCGGATCGGCGGGTACAACGAGTACCTCTACACCTTCTTCAAATGTCTCACCGATGAGCGCATCGCCTACGCGGACGGCTGGTTCGCCGAGGCGCACGACGACGACGCCTCCGTCGAACTCGACGGCTGGGTGATTCAGCGCCGCTGCCCGCACCTGAAGGCCGACCTGGGCAAGTTCGGGGTGATCGAGGGCGACAAGCTGACCTGCAATCTGCACGGCTGGCAGTGGGATCTGAACACCGGGCGCTGCCTCACCTCGCGCGATCACGAGCTCCGTGCCGAGCGAGTGGGCCCGCCGGCGCCCGCGGATTCGTAGACTCGGGGCGTAGCCGAGAAGTCAGGAGCGATCCCCCATGCGACAGAAGACGACCCTGCATTGCCCGTGCGGCGAATTCCTGCGCGGTGCCGACGAGGACGAACTGGTGGCGGTGGCCCAGGCCCACCTGACCAAGGAGCACCCGGATCTGGACTATTCGCGCGACGAGATCCTGATGTTCGCGCTCTGAGCACGGCCCCGGCTCAGCCGCCGAGCCAGCCCACGTGCGGGTGCAGGAGCGCGTATCCGACGAAGGCGACGACGTCGATCACCGCGTGGGCGACGATCAGCGGCCAGAGCCGGCCGGTGGCCTGATACCAGCGCCCGAAGATCAGGCCCATCACCAGGTTCCCCAGGCCCGCACCGAATCCCTGATAGAGGTGGTAGCCACCGCGCAGGACGGCCGACGATGCCAGGGCCGCGCCCGATCCGGCGCCGAGCTGGCGGAGCCGGACGATGAAGTAGGCCACCACGATCACCTCCTCGGCCACGGCGTTGCCGACGGCCACCAGGCACAGGGTGATCAGCTGCCACCAGGGGCCGTCGTTCGCCCCCTGCAGGGTGGCGTTGAGGCCGAGGGCGCGAGCGGCGGCCAGCAGCCCCAGACCGGGCAGTCCGATGAGGGCGGCGAGCGCCAGCCCGGGCGGAACGTCCCGGCCGCGCGGGCGGCTCAGCCCGATGCGCCCGAGCCGGATTCCGCTGCGCCACAGCAGGTACGCGCCGAGGGCGCCGATCGCCAGCAGGTCACCGAAGCGCAGCAGCTGCCGGAGGAAGTCGATGGCCGCGTTGTCGGCGAGCGCCGGGTTGATCGCGACCGTCTGCGCCGCGATGCCTCCGGAGAGCTGGGCGTCGATCAGGCTGAGCAGCGCGCGCAGCGCCGAGAAGCCGAAGGTGAGGGCGCCGACGATGATCAGCTCGATCACCAGCGCCCGGCGTTCACGCGGATCGTCGACCACGGGCACGCCGGGCTGCGGTGCGCGCCGCACCCGGTCCCAGAAATCCGTCGCCGCTCTCACCCCGATCAGCCTACGGGCGCCGGGCCGCGGCGCGAGCCGTGCCGTCACGCGCGGGTCCGCGCGGCCGGTGTCAGCGGCGGACTGTGGCCGGCGCGCCTGGGCGCGCACTGCCG